>JACRLG010000016.1 GCA_016235345.1 Deltaproteobacteria bacterium
AGTCACGCCCTCGCAGTCCGCCTCCTTCAGAATCCCGATAATCTCTTCCTGACTGAACCGCTTCACCTTCATCAAAATCCTCCTTCCCGGTTTTAGAGGATTCTAACATATCAAACGGTCCAGTTTTTGGGGAGCAGGGCACCCCTTGCCCGGATCACCCCGGAAAGTATCTCCCTGGCCGGTGGTGGTGTCGCCTTATCCGTGGCGGTGGTGAGCGGGATAAAAGCGGGATAAAAATTTATAGCGGGATAGGAGCGGGATAAAACCGAAGGCAACGAAAAAGGGGTTAAGCCGTTTATGGCCTAACCCCTTGATTTAATTGGTGCCCCCGGCGAGAATCGAACTTGCGGCACATGGATTAGGAATCCATTGCTCTATCCACTGAGCTACGGGGGCTTATGTTTTAAACTTCGGCTCCGAAAACTTACACAATCAAATGCCAATTCCGGAGGTTCTGCTGCAAAATACCGGCTCCGGGAGAGTGTAGGTTAAATACACGTTCAGGGAGAGTGTAAGATAAAATACAGGCGCCGAGAGATTAGTTATTCAGGTGTTGACTCCGGCTTATATGTTCAAATGCCGACGGAGCGGGCTTGTAAATTCAAAGGCCGACGCATCGGGCTTGTAAATTCAAGGGTCGACACCTTGGACCTTTGTTTTCAAATGCCGACGATTGCTCCCTCGGCGGAATCCGTACCATAGCCCAAGCCGCTTAATCCCTCAAGCATTTTTTTCCCTGAAATTAAAAATTTCCGCCTGCTGAAATATTTCGGCGAGCGGGATTTAGTCCCGTTTGTTTGAAAAACCGCCGGTCGTGATGGAGAGAAAACATATGTAAACCGGTGACTTGCGCCGGGCCCGGTAAAAACCCGCAAATGCCGAAGCCGACTTAAGGCGCAAAGCCCGGAATGACGAAATCTGTCAATGGCCATCTGAAAAATGAAACCGGACAATATCGATATCCGTCAGACCCTGCCAATGACCCTAACCCATGAAAGCCGTAAAAATTCCCTGGCCACGAAGGAGCTTTTTAAAAGGGGCAGGGAGCTTTTCACTCCTCCAAGGGGGTGCCTAAAAAACAGGTAAAGCAACAGGAGAAGCTGTTTTCTTTGCACGTGACGGGTAAGCTCGTTGGGAGTAAAGTCCCTGGTCTTTATGAAACTTCTTGTGTGGCTTAGCTCGGTATAATCAAAATCCCCGGAAAGCGACCCCGTTTCCCTGCACTCCCTTTCAAGCGCCGTACCCGCGAAGGGCGACACCATGTTGAACTGGAAAACGCCGCCTGACAGAGTTTTGATGTAGTCGAAAGTCTCTTGCAAGGTATTCCTGGTTTCTTCGGGAAAACCCACCATGAAGTTCAGCAAAAACCGGAACCCCATTTTTTGGGCGCTTTCGATAATTCTGCGGGCTTTTTCGAGATCATGAGGTTTTTGCATATAGCGGGAGATAATGGTAGTGCTTCCGCTTTCGAGGGAAAGACACAGGGAGCGGCAGCCGCTACGCCACATAAGCGAAAGGGTTTCCTCGTCCAGGTGTTCGAAGTCGAGCCCCATCGGAAACCAGGGAACGTTTATCCGCCGCTCGATCATTCCTTCCATGAGCTCAATCGCCCGGCGCTTGTTGATCATGAAATTGTCGTCCACAAAAGAGAGGCTGCGAAAACCGTATCGCCCGACCAGTTCTTCCATCTCGTCCAGGACCAACCGGACATCGCGCTGCCGATGTCTGCTCCCCCAAAAGCGGGTGGTGGCGCAGAAAAGGCAGCCGTGAGGGCATCCCCTTGAAAACTGCAGCAGGCCGTGGGGGCCTGCTCCGGGCATCATGTACTGAAGAAGGAGGCAGTTGCTCCTGTATGACTCAACCGGAACAAGGTCCCATGACGGCCTTGGAAGCTCATCCAGCTTACCGAGAAAAACCTCCTTTTTATTGACGATCACCTGCCCTCCAAGGCGATAGGCGACCCCGTCAACTTCAGCGGGCCTATGGCCGTTATCAAGGCAAACGATGAGGTCCCGAAAGGATTTCTCCCCCTCGCCGATGACGATGTAATCGATGGCCGGGTTTTCTTCCATAACGATCTCCGGCAGGCAGGAAACATGCCCACCTCCGGCGACAGTTATGATTTCTGGAAACCTTCGGCGGATTTCCCTGAAAAGCCTCGCCGCAACAGGAAAGCTTATGGAAAAAAGGCATGAAATGCCCACGATGTCTGGCCTGCATTCCTCTATCCGCCGCAATATGTCGCAATCCTCCATGCCGCTCACCTGGGTTCGGGCGTCATGGGTTCTTATGGTGTCGAAACCTTCCGCAAAGGCGTCCAGCACAACCACGTCAGCAAGATCGCGCACGTTGGAGGCCACGTAAAGCAGGCCCAGGGGGGGCGTCATGGAGCGGGCGCTTAAGAGGCCGAACCTGAGCGGCGGCGATATGAGCATTATCTTTTTAAATCCGGATCGGCCTTCTGCCATGAATTTGAGGTTCCTTTCCCTTATGCAGCCTGTCCGCCCGCAACCGAAGCGGTTTCTCAACGCTTGGCGGAAACCCCTGCCCATTGAGCGGCGAGGTCAACCCGGAAGGCCCCGGCCATGGAGTGGACCCAAGCGGTATCGCCTTTGATACATATCCCGTGCGGACGCCCCCCCATCCTGAGTTCCCATGCGCGCTCTCCTGAAGCGAGGTCAAGGGCGATGAGGCGTCCGCCGGAATAATCGAGTATGTAAATCGCGTTACGCTTTAAATCGAGGCGCAGCCTTCTTGCGTGGACCGCCCCCCTGTAGGTGCGCCTCACCGTAAAGGTTTTAAGATCAACGGCATAGAGGGAATTGTAAACCCCGGACTGAAAATACAAGGTCCCGCTTTCCTCGTCCAAGGCAAGAGCGGTCCCCAGGGTCCAGCCAAGGTCAAGGGTCCGCAAAATCTCAAGGTTGTCCGGGTCAACCTCGATGAGGTCCGCCTTGCCCGGAGTGAGGATGAAATACATCTTTCCGGTTTTTTTGGATTGAACCGGGCACCACGCAGTATCGCCCCTGCCCATGTACCCCTCTGCGGAAAGGTTTCTTCCGTGCAGGAGATTCCCTGTTTCAAGGTCGTATAAAAGGAGGGCCGGGTAAAACTCCGTGGCCACCACTATGCGTTCAGAGGCGATGTCCTTTATGACGCTCATGGGCTCCCACAGGATGGGGAGCAGGCGGACCTGGCTTTCAATCACCCTTTTGATGGACAGATCTTTTGCGTCAAGCTCGTAGATGTGATGGTCGTGCCAGGGGGCGAGAAAAACGGAGTCTTCGGTGTACCATGTCTGGCGCACGTTGGAATCCGTGAGGACGTATCTGATTTCACCCGTCAAAAGGTCCTTGCGCACAAGCATGGGATAGGTAAGCTGCTGTACGTAGGTAACGCCGTAGGTGAGGAAAAGCGTATCCTGGGCATCGTTCACCCATATGCTTCTGGCGTTGGGAACCGCCCTTATGGTTTCCTTCGATTCAAACCTTTCCCATTCGGGCCGCAGCACCCGCCCGCGCAGCATGGGATCACGGTCCATGGCGGCCTGCAGTTCGACCGAATCGAACAACTTGACCACTCCGGGCTGGGCCGCGACCTTTTCAGCCGGAAAACGACCGGGGCCGCCAAGGTACCACTGGTGGGCGAAAAAACACAGCGTGAGGAAAAAATACGGAATCACGCTCGCGGCTATGCGAAACCGCCCCCTTTTCACCGTGAAATAAAGGTAAAAAATAAGCCATGCGGCGATTCCGGCAATGGCCATCCATGCCATTGAAGTCCACAAGGCCAGGGTTAGCGCGAAAAAATAGGTACCGTAAAGTTGAAATGCGGGATTGAACCGGCTGAAGTAGCCCACGAAGACGACCCAGCCGGAAAAAAAAACAAGCCAGAAGAAGGAGTTTGCCAGAAAGGCCGGGAAAAGTATGCCTGAGCGGATGGTTTCCTTAGCCTTTTGCGAATGCATGAGCCTGAAACGGCCCGAACAGAAGTACTCGGCCAGGAGAACCGGGGCGAAAAAAAGCCAGATCGCAAAATTGTACGGCAGTTTCCAGAACACGTAAATGGTCTGGATCGCGTGCATGTAGGCCACGACGGCCCAGGCGGAAAAAAAGGGAAACAGCATCCTGTCCAGCCGCTTGATCATCGCGCCCAATTGAAGCCTTTCGACCGTATGATTTTTAACCGGATACACAGCATCATAAGAGCCAATTGTCAGGGCCTGTTGTCAAGAAAAATCACGCGTTTTCAAGGTTATGCATTATTCCCCCCAGGCTGCCTCTCCTTGTTTGACTTCCGTTGCCCCTGTTGACGAAGTCTTGAGCAGTTGGTAAATAATGATGAACCCATAAAATGGAGACCCTGCATGAACCTCGATTCCCTGCGCGAACGGATGGTGACGGAGCAGATCAGGATGCGGGGCGTATCTGATCCCGCCGTGCTTGCGGCCATGCGCAAAATTCCGCGCCACTTGTTCGTGAGAGAGGATTTCAGGGACGAGGCTTACGAGGATCACCCCCTGCCCATCGGGGAGGGCCAGACCATCTCCCAGCCCTTCATCGTGGCGGAAATGACCCAGGCTTTAAGCCTCACCCCAAGAGACCGGGTGCTGGAAATAGGCACGGGCTCAGGCTACCAGACCGCCATTTTGGCGGAGATAGCCAGGAGGGTTTACACAATTGAACGGGTGGAGCCCCTCCATGCAGAGGCAAAATCCCTGCTTTCCGAGCTTGGATACTTGAACATCAGTTTCCGGTGCGGAGATGGAACCCTTGGCTGGCCTGAGGAAGCGCCCTTTGACGCCATTCTGGTTACGGCGGGCTCGCCTTCGGTTCCGTCCGCGCTCAAGGCCCAGCTCGCCAAGGGAGGGCGCATGGTGATACCGGTCGGGGACGAGGGGCTTCAAAATCTCATGCTTCTGGTAAAAGACGACAACGGGTTCAGGGAATACGACCTTGGCGGGTGCAGGTTCGTTCCCCTGGTGGGAAAGCAGGGATGGCGCGAGTGAAATCGAGAAGCAAAACCGCCCTGCCCTGCCTGCAAAATATTGGGTAAACTCCAATCCGCCCAAACAGGGATAGACAGCCATGAAAAAGTCCTTCATCACCTGGCGGCTTTCCTTCATTTCCCTTCCGGGCAAGGAAGAAATGAAAAATGCAGCGGCCCTCATCTCCCCCATCGCCAGTGTCGCCAAGCCCGACGACTATGGCTGGATAATGAGGGAGTTCGGACTCCACGACATCTTATTCATCGGCCAGTCTTCCGAGCGCACTGCAGGGGAAATTGCCTTGGACGCCCTCAGCCGAGCGCACCGCATCGGAAGGGGCTGGAGCATTACATGGCCCGCATCGGCCCGTTCTTCCGAACAGGGCATGACAGACCAGGAAATAATGGGGTCGGCGATGCCAGATGGCATGGCGGGATTTCGCGGGGCGATCAACGTTTCCTTCCCCTTTGTTAAAATGGACTTAAAGGGCCTTGAGTCGGCCTCGTTCTTCCTGACCATAGAGGAAGAGGAAAAGGTCAGGATTGAACCCGTGGCCGAGCCTGTGGGACGGGTTGAGGAAGCTCCCGGGCCGCCCGGGCCATCGGCCATCGAAGTGATTTCAGCCCTGGGAAGGCTCCTTGTGACTTACAGGTCAACCGCCTGGAAATGGGATAAGGCCGGGGCTGCCCGACAGGCGGAGTCCCTGGGTTTCAGGCCGACCGGCGAGGAGTACGAGGAATTGTACTTCTCCTGTCCGGACGGAGCAAGGCTCAGGATAGCGACGGACGGGGACGCCGTCACCTGGATCGAGTTCATACTTGCGGATTTCAAGGACCCTCACCTTCTGGACGAAACAGCCTTTTCCCAAAAGCAGGATGAATTCCAGGCTCTTTTCGAGCAGGCGGTCCATTACTCCAAGGCCCTTTTAGGGCCGCCGCTTTTTGCGGGAGCTTCAGGCGAAAAGGGTTTCCCGGCGGATCAATGGGCGGACTTCGCTGCGGTTTGGGCCGTGGGGGAGAAAAGGCTCATGATCCAGCAAAAACATAACGACAGGGAGCTTCCCCTGGAACTTTGTCTGGTATTCGCCCCCAAAGCATGACCGGGGTTTTTCGGAAAATTTTTAAGCCGCGAGGGACAAAAAACGGTGAAGCGCTTTTTTGCCGTAAAAAGGGGCGCTTCACCGTCGTTTTCAGGCGCAGGGCCATGAATCAGGCTTCTGGGGGCTTTATAAGAAGAAGCCGTCTTTTTGACAAATCCGAAAAAGCCGGTTCCGTTGAAAAACCCGCCTTGCCTGCAATTTCCAGCGTTTTTTCAAACTCGGCCAACTTCACGTGGCCGCCCGGCTCCTTCACGAACATTCTTCCGCCAGGCTTAAGCGCGCCGTATATCTCGCAAAAAAGCGCCGCCTGATCCGGCATTTCGTGAACCATGTGGATGGCCGCAGCAAAGTCCACCGAGTTTTTGAGATCGGCTATGCCAAGGCTTCCTGGGGCCACGCACCTTGTTTCTATCCTTTGGGAAAGCCCCGCCTTTTTCGCCCTTTTTTCCAGAACGGAGAGCATTTTGGGCTGAATGTCAACGGTGATCACCCTTCCTTCGGGCCCCACCAGCCTTGCCAGCGGAAGGGTGAAGTAGCCCATGCCGCAGCCCGGCTCCAGAACCGTCATTCCCGGAAGAACGTGGGGGGAGAACATGCGTTCCGGGTTTTCTATCAATTTGCGCAAGGGATTGAGCAGAACGTAGCCGATGATGGGGGGGCATACCCTGTGGGCCATTGGAAGCTCCTGTTTCAGCAAGGGGTGAGACCTTGAAATTTTCGTTCAGCCTATGGGCCGAGTCATACCTTTTGAAGGTCTTCGGGTTTCACGAAAAGCCTTTGCCGGTAGAATTTGAGTTCCCCGATGGATTCCATGATGTCGCTTAAGGCGGTGTGGGCGTTATTCTTCTCGTAGCGGGGAAGATTCGGATACCAGCGCTTCACAAGCTCCTTTATGGTGGAGACATCCACCATCCTGTAATGAAGATACTCGTTTAAAGCGGGCATGTATTTCACCAGGAAGCGACGGTCCTGCCATATTGAGTTGCCGCACAGGGGCACCGTCTTTTCCTTCACGTGGGCCGACACGAAGGCGAGCGTCAACCTTTCGGCCTCTGCGTTATCAATTTTCGAGGCCAGCATCCGGGCCAGAAGGCCGGACTGTTCGTGATGCTCCCGGCTCCAGGAATCCATGGCCGCGATCACTTCCGGGGGATGGCTGATGGCGATCACCGGCCCTTCTGCCACAAGGTTTGCGTCCTTGTCCGTAATCAGGGTGGCTATTTCGACGATCACCGCCGTATCCGGGTTTAAGCCCGTCATTTCAAGGTCCATCCAGACCAAATAGTCGTCCATTTTTTCTCCGATTCGCGGATTATTGAAAAAGCACGAAATTTTCTACACGCGAAAGGGCTTTTGGTCAAGGCCGCGTCAAATCAATCCTTCGGGGGGATGTTCCGGGCGAGGAGACGCTCGAAGGCCAGATTCATCAGGGGTTCGAGGTTTTCGGCGTCCGCCCGGTTGTAGGCCACCAGCCGGTCCAGGGACTCCCTGTCCCCGTTTTGCCAGTTGCGCCACAGATACACCGCGTCCAGGCCGTTTAGACCGTCTATGTCGGCTGACCTGGAAATCCCCGTTTCGTGCTCGATTTTTTTCAATCCACCCGTAAGGCCCAGCTTACGCAGCACGAACCTTAGGTCGATGTGGGCCTTGGGAAGCCAGATGTTGGGAAAGGCCCGCCTTATGAAGGGGAGATCGAATCCTGCCCCGTTGAAGGTTACGACCATCCCGTAATCGGCCACAGCCGCCTCGAAATCATCGAGGTTAAAGCCCGCCACGAAGCTTTCCGGGCCGCGCTTTCCATACAGGCCGATGACGGTAATTTCGTCCATGCCGAAATCAAGGCCAGCGGTTTCGATGTCGAGGTAACACGCGTCGTGGCCGAAATCGCCGAAAAGACGCCAGGTTTCCTGGGCCGGAAGCCTTTCCCAGAACCAGCCCGGATCATCCCGGTGCGCAATGCTTTCCTTCAGCACACCCCTGATGGCGGCGTCTCTGCCGGGGGAAAACACCATCCTGTTCCGGTCGAGAAAATCCCGCCACGTGCGGATTCCCCTGTCCCACAGCCGCCTTTCGGTCCTGTGCCCGATGCCGTCAAGATGGATGAATGTTTGTTCGATGAGGCTCAAGTCCGGTCTTTCAGGCATCGGCCAGGATGGGCGCAAACGATGAAATGCCAGGCGCGCGAGCGAGCGGGGAGGGAGCGTACCCGCCCAATGGCCTTTTTGTGCAATAGGTTTGAAGGGTTAACCTTAAAGCACTTTCTTTCACGTTTCCCATTATTTGAAACCACGATGATAGAGTGCGCACAAGCGATGAAATGCCAGGCGCGCGAGCGAGCGGGGAGGGAGCGTACGTTTTTGTACGTGACCGACACGCGAGGCGATGCGCAACGCCGCAGTTCGCGCTTGTGCGCACTCTATCAGTTCATTTCATTCCAGCGATCCATGGCCTTGTGCAGCATTTCCGCCAGTTCGGGGTCTGTGGCCTCGATCTTCACTGCGGTTTCCCTCCAGGTTTCGGTTACGGAACCAAGGCCCTTGGCCTTCAATATTAACTCCACGTAGAGAAAGAGGTCGTCGCGGTTCATTTCATCGAAATCGGGCGTATCCATGCATCTTCTTCCTTTGGCTTTGGGTTTTAAGGTTTTCGGAACAAGGTTTTCGCCTTGAACTCCACCGGACGGCGAGTTCCCGAAGGACGGGAAACCCGTTCGGACCGGGCGCGGGAATATCGCAGGAGTTCATCCTTGGCGGGGCTTTCGGAATGCTTTTCACTTTTCGGGGGTTTTTCCGGGGAACGCGCGTTTTACGGCCTCCCTGACGCGGGGTTCCGGGTCATCGGCCAGGGTGGCTAAAACTTCGAGTCCTGCGGGGTCTGCAATGGAGGCCAGGGCCAGGGCTGCGGCGGCCCTGACTGCGGCGGGCTGCTCCTTTTTGAACCAGAGGAAACCCCTGGGCTTCAGAAGGCGCGCGATGGGCTCCACGGCTTCTTTGGAGCAGAGGCATCCCAGGGCGGTGCAGGCTGCTGTGATGGTTCTTGGCTCCTTTGCCGACCTCACCACCTCGACGAGGGCCGGAACCGCGTTTTTCGAGCATATGCGCCCCAGGGTGCGTATCGCCCCTTCGGCCAGGGGGACATCGGAGTTGTCGACGTAAGACATGAGCAGGGTTGTTATCTCCACCCCGCCAAGGCGCTCGGCCAGACCGAAGGCGGCGTGGCGCACCTTGGGGTTTCCGTCGCCTAAGGCTATGGCGATTTCCGAGCCCAGGTCGCGGTCAACCAGATCGGCCACGGTCAGCATACCGGCCCGGTGGGCGGGTTCGGAATCGGTGGCCAGCTCCGCCTTGAAAAGGCCGACGGCCTCGTCCCCGGCCTTTGAGATGGCGGAAGCCGCCACCTGCCTGGTGCGGGGATCGTCGCTTTCCTTGATGACGGAAAGAAGGAGCGGAACGGCGGCGGGGCCTAAGCCGCCCATTATGGACAGCGCCGCCTGCCTTCGTTCGGAGTCCGAGGATGCGGCGTCGGTGACCAGGAGCTTTTCGGTCTGGGGAGGAAGAAGGATGACGATGCGGTCGGCAAGGTCGTAGTCCTTCTCGGAATCCGACTCGTAGAGGCTGTCCCTTCTCTGGTTGAGCCTTCCCAGGACCCAGGTGGCCAGGTTGTAGTCGGAAATCTCCACCATGCTGGAAGCGACACCCACCAGGACCGACACGAGCCTTGCGAGGGATTCGGATTCGGATTCGGCTGAAAAGGCGGCAAGGGTCGGCTCGGCCAAAAGCTTGAGAAAGGGGGCCTGGGAATTCAGGTCCGGGGCTTCGGCGAGGCTTTTCACCGCCTGGATCACCGCGAGCTTTTTTGTGCCGTCGCCTTGGGTGTAGATGGAAAAAAGGTTTTCCAGCTCCATCGCGGCATTTTCGGCCTCGCCTTTTAAAAAGAGGTCGCGGACCAGTTCCGGGGCTTCCTGGACGGGATCGCGTTTTTCCTTCCGGGATTTTTTCTCGGCTTCAGCTTCTTCCGCTCCCTCCTGGGCTATGCCGGTCTCTCCGTCTTCCAGGGATTCTTCGTCTTCGGGAAGGCCCGCCGCCTTTGTCTGGCTTTCCAGGATGCCGTAAACGGCCTGGTCAAAAAGGATTCCCGATATGCCCTGCTCCCTGGCCGAACCTGTCCAGAAGGCGGCGTCCACGTTTTCCTGGGGACGGTTGGCTGCGGTTCTGAAAAAGGCCACGAAATCCGCCGTGGTGCTTTTGGGCAGGAAGGTGATGCTCTTTATACCGCATGTTTCCAGGTAGCGCAGAAGGGCCGGGGTGAGCTTTTCGAATTCCGGGTGCTCCACCCTGACCCCGTTGGCCAGAAACGTCGTTCCCACACGAGCGAGGGTAAGATACGGCTGGCGGGCGAAAAAATTTTTAAGGGACTCCATCACCTGCTCTATGGCAATGGCTGCCACCGGCCCCTCAGGGGGATAGAGCCTCATCTTGGCGGCGGCTCCCAGAAAGTTTCGCACGGCGGCTGCGGCGTAAACAAGGTCCTCTTCGGACAGCTCGCAATCCTCGGAAAGGGTGGCGGCAAGCTCCCTTGCCTCCTCTTCGGTGGGGACGGCGGGCCCCTCCCTCATTTCCGCGTAGCGCACCTGGCGGAGAATGATCCTTGCCAGACCCTGTTCGGCGGCGAATTCGACCCAGAACTTGTCCCGGATCATCTTGCGGTCCACCCGCCCCGCCGCGTCAAGCATCTTGAAAAGCTCGTCCTCGGAGATTCCCTGCTTGAAGATGACTCCGGCAAGTTCAAGCCTGCTCAAAAAGGTGATGAAGCTTTCGGCAGTGCCCTTGTAATCGGAAACGTCGGCCTCGACCCCGTTGATGTAAAGGGCCTTTTTTTCATGGGCCAGATGGACCTGGGAATTGGACAAAAGGATGGCGTCCAGGACCGACTTCAGCTTGGTCACGGCGTTTCTGGTGAGCTGGGAGCCTGCGGGATACAGCTTGGTGTTCCTGATGGCGATCAGAAAAGAGCGCATCAGGTCGGGCACAAGGCTTGTGCCCTCGCCATCCAGGGGCTCGTCGGGGATCGCGTCGGGCGGGCCGTCTCCGCTGTAGAAGGCGGCCTCCGAGGCGTTGAACACCACGGTGTTGTGCCGGGACTGTAGGGCCTCGTAGAGCTTGGCCTTCTCGATGTTGGCGGAGCGCTGGAAATGGTAGGCCAGGATGGCCGCCGAGGGAAGAAGGCCTTCCTTGTGAAGCGATTCCTGGTAGGAGCCTATGCGCTCGTGAATCTTTTCCCTGGGGTCGTCGCCCATGCCGCCGTATATCAGCTCCGCCACCCTGGAGCTCAAAAACCTGACGTTTTCGTCGTTATAAGCGAAATCCACGCTTACAAGGCCCTGGGAGACGGCCTGTTCCAGAAAGTCCTGAACCTGGGCCTCCATTTCATCGGCGCTGCCGGAAAGAAGAGACATGGAAACGTTGTCGCCATAGGCTGAAACCGTGGCCAGGATTTTTTTGGACTCCTCATCCAGGCTGGTCACTTTACGGCTTATGATCTCCTCCAGGGAACGCGGCAGATAGCCCTCTTCCAGGGGCGCAACCGCCCAGCTTTTTTCGGACGCCTTGATTTTCTTGTCGGAGACCAGATTTTTTAAAATTTCCGAAAGAAACAGGGGATTGCCCTGACTCGTTCTGGCGAGTTCCCTCACGAAACCGTTGGGAAACACGGCTCCCGGAAAGGCCTGGGAAAGGTGCGTGGACAAGTCTTCATCGGAAAGGGGCGTCAGCCTCACCTTGTGAATGGATAACTCGCTTCCGTGGTTATAGCGGAACCGCTCCAGGGGGGTTGAGTCGTCGTCGGGTATGACGGAGGTGGAGCCGGTATCCGTGGCCGAGGCGCAAACGAAAAGGGGAAGCGTCTTTTTTTGGATGAAAAGGCGAAGGAGCATCAGGCTCGCCTCGTCGGCAAGGTGCATGTCATCCACGAAAATAACGAGGGGGCCTTTTTCGCTAAGCGCCGGTATGAACCTGAAGAGGGTGGTGAAGATCATTTCCCGATTTCGGGAGTCGTCCTCCTCGTCCTCCCACTTTCGGTCGCAGCCCGCAAGCTGCGGGAGCACGCAGGCCAGGGCGTCGCGCTCGGCCTCCGAAAGGCTTTTCAGTGCGGCCACTCCCTTGTCCGGCCTCCTGTCCATAAGGGCCAGCACGATGTCCGCAGCCACGCAATAGGGCCGGAAAAGCTCGTGCGCTTTGGACGCAACCCTTATTCGCGGAATCCTGGTGCGGGCCAGGGTCTGGTCCACCATGTCCAGAAAGGCCGTCTTGCCGGTGCCGGGAGCCCCTTCTACAATTATGAACTGGCTCTCCTTCTGCATGAACTTTTTAAGGTGGCCAACCACCTGGGCCAATTGGGCCTTGCGTCCCGCCGTGGGGGCCCTGTTGGCGGCTGCGAGGGAGTTTTTGGCCGCCGTGGTTTCCGGGTCCACCGAGGCTGCGTCCGCAACCCTGTCCCTGCCGGTGCGCTTGGCCAGGTAAAGGGCGGAATCCGCCCTGGCCACAAGCTCCTTGCCGTTGGCGGCGTCCTCAGGGGCCGTGGCCACGCCCACGCTGAAGGTTATGCTGAGGTTTACGTCAGGGTCCGAAATATGGCAGGAGTTGTCCCGCGCGGCCTGCACCAGGCGCTGGCCGAGGGCCAATGCGTCGGCCTTTCCCGATTCGGGCAGAAGAACCATGAACTCGTCGCCGGCGTAGCGGATGGGGATTCCCATTTCCGCAGCAGCCTGTCTTATTACGTTGGCCACGAAGACCAGGGCCTGATCCCCTGCCTGGTGTCCGTGGGTGTCGTTTATGAGCTTGAAATGGTCCAGGTCAAGCATGACCAGGGACACTGGCCTTGCGCCGGTCTTTTCCCACTCGATCTTGTGCTCGAAATAATGCCCAAGGAACCGTCTGTTGTTGAGGCTTGTGAGTTCGTCCTCAAATATCAGGCGCGACGGGTCCTTGCCCGTCATTTTCATGAATGTGAGAAGGTCTTGTTCCATCGAGCCGTTCCCGCTTCAACAGGCCGCCCGAAAACGGCGGCCCGCATTTTCCGCTCAAAACACCAAGGAGGCTTGAAGGTCCTGCCGGACGCCTGAAATCCGGCAAACGCCTTTCAGTCCCGAAGGATGGCCGGACAGCCGCTGCTGACTCCGGTTTCCACCCTGTCCCGATAAAGCCGAATATTTATTTTCAGCTCCAGGCACCATTGTAAGTCCGACAGGCTTACAGTTCAAGTCCCAAAGGGGGCAGGATCACCCCGATTCATAAAATTATGCCACAACTTCCTGATTTGCAAACAGATACCAAAGCGATACAAAATTTTCCCGTTGGCAGTGCAATGAACCGTCAACAATTATTACGGAGAGCAGGGTTTAATTCCATCTTTCGAACTCCCAAAAACGGCGGAGGAGCAGGCTTCCGGCATTTCGCCCCTCGGTCAGGTTTCCTTAAAACGGAAAAGAACCATGCTCCGCTTAATATTAAAGCCTGCGGACAGCGCGCCTTTTCCAAAAAGAGGCCATAACGGGCGGACGTGTCAAGGCCGCTCTCTCATTTTACAAGTGCCGACAAAATTATGATGGTTCCGCAAAAATCCCGGCAGGGCTTCTTATGCGCAGCCAGGTTTTTAGTCCGTTTCCGGTCGATTCACGGCCCGGCCCCATTGCCTTTCCCCGAAACGGCCTTGCTCCGGTCTTCTTCGGAAACCAGGAATAATATATGGCATAATTCGTGCATAAACCGATGACAGGTAAAAACAGTTGCACCATTCCAGCCGCAGTGGTAGGAGTGGCGTCCTCTGGCAAAAAAAATCCAAACCAGCCAAGGGAGACCGCACATGTCCGGCGATCCGTCCCTCAATTCCCTCAAAAAAGAACTGGATGGCCTCAAAAAGGCACTCGCCCTCTCGGAAACCCGTTACAGGGAGGTCGTGGACACCGCCAACAGCGTCATACTCCGCCTGGACCACGACGGCAACATCACCTTTTTCAACTCTTTCGCCCAGAAATTCTTCGGCTTTTCCGAAGAGGAAATTATCGGGAAACCTGCGGTGGGAACCATAGTTCCCGAAACCGAGACCTCCGGGCGCGACCTTGTGGACCTTCTCCTGAAAATTTGCAACAACCCGGACAACTACTGCGCCAACGAAAACGAAAACATCAAAAAAAACGGCGAACGCGTCTGGATAGCCTGGACCAACAAGGCCATAACCGATGACGCCGGGCAGGTGCGGGAAGTACTTTGCATCGGAAACGACGTCACTGCGGCCAGGCGGGCGCTCGCCGACCTCGACCTTGAGCGCCGCCAGCTTCTTTCGATATTCGACAGCATAGACGAGCCAATCTATGTCTCCGACCCTCAAACATACGACGTGCTCTACATCAATGCCGCCCTGCGAAAACTGTTGGGCGACGCCACCGGAAAAAAATGCCACGAGGCCTTCCAGGGCCTGGATAAACCCTGCCCGTTTTGCACCAATTCCTCCCTCTTCGGGGAAAACGCCGTATCATCATACGTATGGAACCAGAAAAACCTGATCACTGGCCGGTGGTTCCGCTGCATGGACAAGGCCCTGCTCTGGCCCGACGGACGAATGGTGCGCTATGAAATGGCCGTTGACATAACCGAGAGGATGAGAAGCGATGAACTCCTCCAGGATGCCCACAACGAGCTGGCCGAGGCAAACCGGCGCCTCAGGGCCGACATAGATCAGCGCCAGAAGGCCCAGCGGGAGCTGCTCGAAAGCCAGGAGGCGCTCCTGGAAAGCGAGGAGAAATTCCGCCTTGCCTTTGAGAACGCGGTGGACGCCATATTCTGGGCCGATCCCATCACCGGGCGCATCCTAAACTGCAACAAGGCCGCCGAGGCCCTCCTGGAAACCAGCAGGGAGCGCATAATAGGACGCCACCAGACGGTGCTTCACCCTCCCCAGAAGGCCGTCCACTACATGGAGATGTTCCGCCGCCACTTTCAAACCCCAAGGATAGCGGACGAGGAAGCGGAGATCATAACCGAAAGCGGTTTCGTAAAACCCGTTCACATCACCGCCTGCGCCACGGTAATAGGCAAAAAGATCATTCACCAGGGCATTTTCCGTGACATCACCCACCGCAAGCGCGCCGAAGACGCCTTGCGGGCCAGCGAGGCCCGCTACAGGAGCCTCCTGGAATTCTCCCCCGACCCCATCGCGGTTTACGACAACGAGGGCAGGGTCATGTACGTCAACCCCGCCTTCGAGGAAACCTTCGGCTGGAAACTGGGCGAGCTCATCGGAAAAAGAATCAATTTCGTGCCGGATGAGAACTGGCCCGAAACCCGCGACGCCATAGAGCGCATGAAGGCGGGCGAAAAGGTTCTCCTGTTCGAGACCCGCCGCTCCACCAAGGACGGGCGGATACTGGACGTTCAGATAAGCTCTTCGGTATTCTACGGCGCGGACGGCAAAACAGCAGGCAACGTGGTGTTTCTCCGGGACATAACAAGGCGCAAGACCCTTGAGGAAGAACTTTTACAGGCGAAAAAGCTGGAGGCCACGGGAGTTCTGGCCGGAGGGCTCGCACACGACTTCGGAAACCTTCTGGCCATCCTGGTGCTGAACATAGAACTGGCAAGGAGCCGCATCTCGGCTGGCGACCCCTCGGCCCAGTTCATGGAAGACGCAATGGAAGCCTGCCACAGGGCCCGCGACCTCACTTACAAGTTCATCACCTTCTCGCCCGGCGGCTCCCCCCATCGCAGCATGGCCATGATTGCCGATCTTTTGGCCGAATGTCTCTCCCTTCTGGACGGCGTCTCCGACATCACATATTCCACGGCGCTTCCAAAAGACCTCTGGGGCGTGTCCATAGACCGCCGGCAGATGAAAACCGTGTTCACCGAAATAATCAGAAACGCCATGGAGTCCATGCCGGAAGGCGGAATAATAAGGCTTTCGGCGGAAAATATACGGATAGACGAAAAAACAGCGGACTCGCTTCCCAACCTGCCGCCCGGACGATACGTGAAAACCGTAATCAGCGACCAGGGCAGGGGCATTCCCGCCCAGAACCTGCCCAGGGTCTATGACCCCTACTTCTCCACCAAGGAACGCGGAACGCAAAAAGGCATGGGGCTTGGGCTTTCCATCGCCTGGAGCGTGGTAAAGCGTCACGGCGGAACCATCCGCATGGAAACAGGCCCGGGCGGGACCGATGTATTCATCTATCTCCCCGCCCCCTGACCAGGGCGTCCACACGCGCGATCCGCTGTGTCGAACTTCGCCGGGCGGGGTCGTTATGTACCTTGAGTACACGGCCTCCCCCGCCCGGCTTGTTCTCCTTGCGGCTCATCGCTTGTGATCGCCCTGGAATTGTCTGCAGGGTAAGGCGCGAAAGACCTTATCAGGCGGCATGATATTACAGCCCCACCTGGCGGGGTTCCGTCATTCAAAACGTCTGACATTCCTCATATGATTTCCACTAGCCGCGCCTGCCCTGTATTTCGCAAAAATCACGTTTCATAAAGTTGCGGCTCTCAAGGCGTCTTGCGGGGCGGAAACCAAGGGGCTGGATTTTTGCCCGCTCCCCGGCGGGATGGGAAACTCCCTTGACAAAATAAGATGAGCGGTGTTTAATGAACATAGTTCAACTAATGGAGGAGCCGTGCCCAAAAAACCCCGAAGCCCGGATGAAATGGAATCAGCAAAAAGCCGGATTCTGGAATGCTCCTTGTCCGTTCTGGCGGAAAAGGGCTTCGAGGGGCTTTCCATGCGGGAGGTGGCCCGCAGGATGGGCGTTGTTGTGGGGACCCTTTACGGCTATTACCGCAACAGGGACGATCTCTACCTTGCGGTCCTCACGCGGGGTTTCGAGAGGCTCTACGACAGGTTCCGGAAAATTCCGGCCAACCAGGGCCAGCCCTTGGAAAACCTTGCAGCCATGGCCGGGGCCTACCTGGATTTCGGCCTGGAAGAGCCCCACTTTTACAACATCATGTTCACCTGGCACGTGCCCAAGTTCCGGGACTATCTGAATACGCCCATGGAACAGGCGGCCCGCGTCGAGCTTGAAACGGCCCTGGCGGTTTACAGGCTGGTGCTCGACCAGATCGACGGGCTCCTGGCGGAAACGGAACGCTCCTCCACGGAAGACAACAGGTATTGGGCCATATTTTTCTGGTCAACGCTTCACGGCTACGTTGCCGGGCTCAATAACACCCTTCTGAACTATATGCACGACAAGCCCCTCGATCTGAAGGAACGCTTTCTGGCAACCCTTCTTGAGAGCATCCGCCTGGGCCTGTCCCGGCTTGGGGCCGAAAAAGGCTTGTGACCCAAACTTGATTTTAAAGAGGAAATCCGCCGCTTGGAGAGGGTCTTGACGCCTCAAAACAAAAACAGCGCGGGGTTTTTCGCCCCTGCGCCATCAATCACAAGGGGCTTAAAATGTTCCTCAACTCAGACTCCTTTTTAGCCCGTAAAATCGGCCTTTCAGAAGGCCGCTCCGCAACCGGCCTCCTGGTCAGGTTCCTTCTTTGGCTCATGGCCAAGAACTTCAACCTCAGAAAGGGCCTCAAAAACGAGCTTTCGGGCTTCGAAGGCCCGGTCAGCTTCACGGCGGGCATAAGAACGGACAACGGAAGCGTGAACGCCGCCATAAGGTTTCACGAAAACCTCGCACGGGTTCTTCCGGCCATCCCCGAAGACGTCCAATGCGTGCTTGCCTTCAAAAGCGACACGGCGGTCAAAAAATTCCTTTCCGCCACACCCACGGATCAGGTTTACATGATCCTCAAAAACGAGTTCAAGACTTACGGCAACGCCTCTTATCTCAACCTTTTCATCTATTACATAAGCCTTCTTTTAAGCAAAAAACAGATCGGGGTGATGGAGAGGGAGCGCCGAAAGGACCGGAAACGCCTCGCGGAAAGCTCCAAAAAGCCCGCCGGGGGACCATCGGGCGAAAAGGCCGTGCGCGGAAAAGAACGCATGAAGGCCGCCGGTTGCGACCCTTTCGTGAAATACCTTGCGGACCCCTATCTTTCGGAATACGGCCTGGATGACTTCCCCAGGGTGAAGGCCTTTCACGAGAGGCATTTTTCGGCCCGGGCCGAGCTCTGCCCGGAGCTTCCCCAACTGGTCACCCAATGGCATCGGGAAAACGGCTTTGAGCTCAAGAAGGACGGCTCGCCCTGGAACCCCATCCTCAGAAAAGCCGCCTGCTACAAGAATCTCATGGAAAACCGGCTTCCCAGAATAAACGAAAACGACCTGATCGCAGGAACCACTACCAGCAAGGACATAGGGGTTGTGGTCTATCCCGAAGGCCACGGCACTATGATCTGGGGGGAGCTTCTCACCCTGCCCCACCGGAGCCTGAACTCCTGCGACGTCTCCCCAGAAACCCGGCGGACGCTGCACCGAGACGTCTTCCCCTATTGGGTGAACCGGAATTTCAAGGAATGGGTGCGGGGAAAGTACAACAGCCCCCTATGCCAGCAGATAGACGAACGCTTCGCGGTCTACTTTGACTGGAAATCCGTCACCATCTCCCACACCATCCCGGACTTCCCGAAAATCCTGAAAATCGGCGCGGGCGGAATCATAAGGGAAATCCGTGAGGCCATGGAGGCCGACCCGGACCCCGAAAGAAACGTCACCCGCCAGGCCATGATCCTGTGCCTGGAAGGGCTCATCGCCTACGCAAAAAACCTTTCGGCCAGGGCGGCCCAAGAGGCCCAGGCCCACCCGGACCCGGAAAGGCGCACGGAGCTTGCCCGCCTTTCCGAAACCTGCGCCAGGGCCGTGGAGTCCGGGGCAGGCAGCCTTGACGAAGCCTTCAACGTGGTGTGGATAACCTTTGTGGCCCTTCACATGGAAAGCACCAACGCGGGCCTTTCCATGGGGAGGCTGGACCAGTGGCTCCAGCCGTATTTCCTGGCCGACATGGAAAAGATCGCCGATGACGACGAACGAAGGGGATACATTAAGCGGGCCATCGAACTCACGGGATGCTTCATGATGAGGGCCACCGACCACCTGCCCTTAACGCCGGACGTGGCCAATTTCTACTTCGGCGGAAGTTCCTCGGACCAGGCCATCACCTTAGGCGGGGTCACCCCGGAAGGCGATGACGGGGTGAACGACATGACCTACATCTTCCTTAAAGTCACGGAAATGCTCGCCATACGCGACCCCAACGTGAACGCTCGCTACAACCCGGACAAAAACAGCGACACCTACCTGAAACGCCTGTGCGAGGTGAACCTCATCACCACGGCCACTCCTTCCATGCATAACGACCGGGCGGTGTGGGCCTCTTTGGCCGAGTTCGGCTACGCCGAGGAGGATCTCAGGAACTGGTCGGCAACCGGCTGCGTGGAGCCCACCCTTTCGGGGCGGCACATCGGCCACACCAATTTCCAGATGATAAACATGGTGGCGGCTCTCGAAATGGCCATGAACAACGGCCTTCACCCGCTCATGGACTGGAAGCTGGGGCCGGATACCGGCGTCATCGAAAACGGCGATTTCACCAGTTTCGACCAATTTTTCGAGGCCTTTGAAATTCAGTTCGCCTTTCTCATCGACCAGTCCATCCAATATAACGAGATGCTGGCCAAGGCCCACCAGGAGCTTCGGCCCACCCCCATGCTTTCGACCTTGATCGAAGACTGCATTACATCGGGAAGGGACGTCACCAAGGGAGGGGCGCGCTACAACAGTTCCGGCTCGGCCTGCATCGGCCTTGCCGACGTCACCGATTCCATGATGGCCATAAAAAAGCTGGTTTTCGACCAGGGCAAGCTGACCTTTTCGGAGCTTAAAAAGGCTGTTGACGACAACTTCGCAGGCCACCCGGCCATTCTCGCCATGGTGAAAAACAAGGTCCCGCTTTTCGGGTCCGGAAACCCCGAAGCGGTGGAAATGGCCAACCGCATAGCCAAATTCGCCCACGACCGCTACGGCTCCTACACCAACTACCGTGGAGGAAAGTACACCACGGGCTTCTGGTCCATGTCCAACCACGTGGCCTACGGCACCTTAAGCGGCGCGCTCCCGTCCGGGAAGCTCAAGGGCAAGCCCTTCACCCCCGGCCTCACCCCCCAGCCCGGAGCCTCCCCCAACCTTCTGGACAACCTCAGGGACGTGGCCAGCCTTGACCCTCGCAACATGAACAACAACATAGCCTTCAACGTGAAGGTGGTTCCGCATCCGGGCGACAGCCACGAAAAAACCGTGGAGACCATGCACCAGTACGTTAAAACCTACTTCGCCTTAGGCGGAATGCAGATGCAGATGAACACGGTGACAAGCGACACACTAAGGGACGCCATGGCCAACCCGGAAAACTACAGGCATCTTCTGGTGCGCATATCCGGCTACAACGCCTATTTCACGACGCTCAACCGGGACATGCAGATGGAGCTTATCGAGAGGGCCGAGTACGGCCTTTAACAGCCTGTCTAAAAACGCGAATAGCTGTGTCAGGCTGGCTTGGCCGGCTCGTTATGTACATTTAGTACACGGCCTCCCCGGCCAAGCCAGCCTTCCTTGCTCTTCATCGTTTTTAGACAGGCTGTTAATACGGCAGGCCAGAGAAGGGAAAAAAGGCGGGTGCTTATTCGAAAATCGACACGTCGCCCTCGCCGCGCCGAATTATCTCCGGCTCGTCGCCTATGAGGGAGATCACCGAGGAGGGCTTTCCGGGCACCGGGCCGCCGTCGATAACGAGATCGATCTGGCCCTTGAAGTAATCGTGCAAAAGGGAGGGGTCGGCGAAATCCTTGCCGTCGGCGGATTGGGCGGAGGTTGAGATTACGGGGTTTCCCAGGGCCTCCACCAGGGCCAGGCAGATGGCGTGGTCAGGTACCCTTATTCCAGCCGTCTTGCGGCGGGTGAGCATGATGTCGGGAACCAGCCTGGAGCCTTCCAGGATGAAGGTGTAGGGGCCGGGCAAAAGCCTTTTCATGGTCTTGTAGGCCCAGTTGGTGACCTTGGCGTAGTCCGAGATGTTTTTGAGATCCGCGCAGATGAAGCTGAAGGGCTTGCCCGGGTCTCGCTGCTTTATCTGGTAGACCTTCTTTATGGCCTTCTTGTTCAGAATATCGCAGCCGATACCGTAATAGGTGTCGGTGGGATAGGCGATTATGCCCCCGTTCCTCAAAACGGTGACCACCTTTGCGATGAGGCGTTCCTGGGGGTTTTCAGGGTTTATGGAAACGAGCATTTTCGGCACTTCCCGGTTGATTTCGCTTAAGCCCTGCAAGGGGCTACTTCCCTTATCGGCAAAGCCATGTCTTGTCAACCTGGATAAACGCTGATATGTAAGGCTCACAACCATCTTGCGGGAGGATGCGCCGAATGGCCGAGGCTATGGTCTACATCACGGCCCCGAACACCGAGGAGGCCGAACGGATAGCCGAAAAGCTCGTCGCGGACAGGCTTTGCGCCTGCGTCAACATAATCCCGGAAATCCGTTCGGTTTACTGGTGGGACGGGGCGGTTCAGAAGGGCTCTGAAGTGGCCCTTATCTCCAAAACCCGCGAAATTCTGGTGCCTGCCGTCATCGAGGCCGTGAAGGCCATGCACTCCTACGAGGTTCCGGCCATCGTGTCATGGCCCATATCAAGGGGAAACCCGGATTTTTTGAACTGGATCAGGGACGTGACCAGGATTCCTCCGGTCTGAAGCGCGTTGCCGGTCAACTTTTTTCGGGATGGACAAAATGAGCGCGATTATAAAGGACAGCGTTTTTTTCGTGAAGGGCGACGGACTTGTGGGGCGTTTTTTTCTTCCGCCCAAAAAAAAGCGCCCGCCGGTGGTGGTGATGGGCCACGGTTTCGGGGCTGAAATGGCTTTCGGCCTTGCGCCCTTCGCCGAGCGTTTCGTCAAAAAGGGCCTTGCGGTTTTCATGTTCGATTACAGGGGCTTCGGCGAATCAGCGGGAATGCCGCGAAACCTGGTCCACCCGTTCCGCCACCTTGTGGACTGGAAGGCGGCCCTGGCCCACGTGCGGCAAAGCGGCCTCGTGAACTCCGAGCGGCTCGGGATATGGGGATCGTCCTTCGCGGGCGGGCACGTTGTGGTCACTGCGGCGAAAGACCGGGGCGTGAAGGCCGTGGTCTCCCAGATTCCCTTTTTGGACGGGGTGGCCTCCGCCAACGAGCGCGGCCTTGTTTTCGGTTTAAGGGCGGCCCTTGCGGGCGTCCTGGACCTGGCAAGCCAAGCGGTGGCCGGGGAGCCCCTTTATGTCCCCATCGTGGGCGGAACCGGGGCCATAGCGCCCCTTGCCATGCCCGGAAACCTGGACTCCTACCTGGGGCTCATTCCCGAAGAAAGGCGCACCGCCTGGGGAAACCGCTGCCCTGCCAGAATTTTCCTTCTCACCGCCCTTTACAGGCCCATAAAGTACGCGCCCAAGGTAAAATGCCCGGCCCTTGTTGTGATGGCGGAGGAGGACAACCTCATTCCCGCGTCCCTGGTGGAAAAAGCGGCGTCTCTCATGCCCAAGGGAAGGCTCATGCGCCTTCCGGTGGATCATTTCGCGCCCTACAGCGGGGAGCCCTTCGAGAAGGTGGTTACTGCGGAGGCGGACTTCTTCGCAGAGGTTCTTTAGCAGCCCGTCGAAAAACGCGATTTGGCAGTGTTCGCACTTCAAAGCCAATTCCGTCACGGACGAAAAGTACGCTTACTCATTGGCTTGTAGTTTAGCCTTGCAACTCATCATTTTTCGGCAGGCTTTACTTCCAGCCTTTTTTAACATGCTGGTAAGCGACGTTATCCGAAAACCTTGCGGCCCTTTATGTAGAAGGCCGTAGGATTTTTCAGGTTTTCGATAAATTCGCACGGGGGGCCGGGTATGACCAGGAAGGTCGCGTCCCGGCCCCTTGCTATTTCGCCCGTTTCCGAAAACCCCAGAAGTTTGGCCCCCGAGCTCGTTCCTGCCTTGACGGCCTCTTCAATCGTAAAACCGGCCATAACCATGTTTTCCATCTCACACCGCACTGCCAGCCCGTGAAAGACCCCCTGGCAGCCGGAATCGGTGCCCACTGCCATTTTCACCCCAAGGCTCCGGGCCAGGGCCATCTGCTCCAACTGAGAATCGAGCATCCTGCGAGCCACCGCCGCCTCCGGGCTTTCCGGGGCCAGGCTTTCCGAGTAGCCGGTCATGGTGACTGACGTTGGAACCCACACGCAGCCCGAATCCGCCAGAAGCTCCAGGTTTTCCCGCCCCATGAAAAACCCGTGCTCGACAGAGGCGCACCCCGCCCTTACTGCGATTTCAACGGCTTCCGGCCCGTTGGCGTGGGCCATTACGGAAAGCCCGCAGCTTTTTGCGGCCCCCACGGCATCGGTCAGCTCATCCAGGGAAAACTGCGGCTTCGTGGGCTTTCCGAAAACCTTAAGGCTGTTTAAGCCCGACTGCACCACCTTGACGTGGTCGCCAGGGTCCGGGTCCCCGAAAATGGCCCTGCCAAGGCTCAAGCCCTGGGGAACCGGCCTGCCGATGAGGCTTCCGTAGCGGCCCTGCCTGTGCCATGCCCTGCCGGCGGCCCGAATTTCAAGGGGCCCCTTCTGATTCCGCGAAAAGCGCCCCGCGTGGCCAAGCCTGTCGCCGCCGTCCCGCACGGCGAAAACGCCGCAGGCCAGATGATCCCTTATGTGCCCGGAAATGGCGGCATCGGCCCATGCCTCATCCGGCTCGACCTGGTTTTTCCGTATTTCCGGGTCGGAGACGCCTGACCAGCATAAATGGACGTGGGCGTCCACCAGGCCGGGAAGCAGGGTAGCGCCGGAAAAGTCGAGGCATTCGGCTGGCCCGCCGCTGATTTCCGGGGCTCCGGCGGGTTCGCAGCCTGAGGGGCCTGCCTCGGCGAAGCGCCCGTTTTCCACCAGCAAGAGGATATCCGAAACCGGCGGCCTGCCGGTCCCGTCCACCATCCAGCCCGCCTTTATTAAAAATGCGTTTTCCATGCTTGAACTATAATCAAAGTGCATTAATTTTAAAAGCCGTTCCGGGCTGATAACGGTAACTGCGGAAAAATTTTTTCCAAGCGGAGGGTAAAATGGGCAACCAGGTGAAAACGGGGCTTCTTCTTGGCCTTCTTACGATCCTCATAGTGGCCGTTTCGGGCTATTTCGGCGGAAGAAACGGGGCGGTGATCGGGCTTATGCTGGCTTTCGGAATGAACTTTTTCGGATACTGGTTTTCGGACAAACTGGTGCTTAAAATGTACCAGGCCCAGGAGGTCACCCGAAGCGAAGAGCCCCAACTGGTGGGCATAGTGGAGGAACTTGCCGGAAACGCCGGGCTTCCCGTACCGAAGGTTTACGTCATTCCGCGCAACAGCCCCAACGCCTTCGCTACGGGCCGGAACCCGGAACACGCAGCCGTTGCCGTGACTGCGGGGCTCATGCAGCTCATGGACCGGGAGGAGCTTAAAGGGGTCCTGGCCCACGAGCTTGCCCACGTCAAGAACCGCGACATACTTGTGGGCACCATAGCCGCCACCCTTGCGGGCGCTGTCACCTTTGCGGCCCAGATGGCCCGCTGGGGCGCTATCTTCGGTGGAGGCAGGGACGACGAGGACAGGGCGGGCGGATTTTTGGGGGTGATCCTCATGAGCATACTGGCCCCCATCGCCGCAATGCTCATCCAGATGGCGGTTTCAAGAAGCCGTGAATACATGGCGGACGAAACCGGGGCCGGATTCGCGGGCTCGCCTCATGGGCTCGCCTCGGCCCTGGCCAAGCTGGGGGGCTATTCCCAGCGCCTGCCCCTGGACGCCAACCCGGCCACGGCCCACATGTTCATCGTAAACCCCCTCTCAGCGGGCGGCATGGCGAACCTGTTTTCCACGCATCCGCCCCTATCGGAACGCATCTCGCGGCTTTCCGGGCAAAGACCTTCCACGCCAGCACGTCCCGGAGAAGATATCCGGGGGCCGGAAGACATGTCGAAAGCCTCGGCAAAGGATTTTTGGAACCGCTTGTCATGATGATGAAGGCCGGTTTTGGGCTCCGTGTCGGCATACAACCCGCCGGTGCGGAATAAAGAATTTGGGGAACTTGCGGCGCGGCAGGTTGAAGCGGGAAGCTAAAAAAGGGGACGCCGAAGATTCTGTGAACCGGCGTCCCCTTTTTTGACGTTCCGGGTGGAGGAACTCACCCGCCTATTTCCGGATCTTGAATTTTTTCCCGGCAAGGCGGATGAAACCGGAGCGAGAGTAGCTGAAAGCCAGAAGAGGATAGGACAGAGCGAGGTTTTCGTTCTGCCTGGTGTCGTTTTTGATTGCGATTCCGAGCTTACCCATGATGAACCTCCTTTTTTCCACGTTATTGCGCGGCCTTTTATGATCGGGGAGACTTCGTTTTCCCCATGATCTCTTTTTTGGGCGCTCCTTACGGAGACTCCCCGGCAACTGCTGGTTGTGGCCGCTGATACGGGTTGAAGAAGGGGCTTTTCACCTCCCTTATGCCCTTCTGTTTCGACGGCATCAAAATTCCCGCCGCCGGACCGATGTCTCGTTTTTGCCTGTTTACATGGCCGGTTTTACTAAAAAAGCATTCGGACTGTTTTTCCAGAAGCCGCTAATCACGCGCTGTGACACGGCTTCTGCACCGAACTATGTCTAACGATAAGATCAATGACGCACTGTGTCAAGAACTTTTTTTGTCTAGTAAGTGAAAACCGCAAAATCGCCTGCCCCGTCAAACCGCGTATCCATTATTTTTTCATGTCTCAATCGAGTTCTTCACCATATAAATTATAGGGCGGTCTTGACAAAAGAGCCCCAAGCGGCTAATGCAATGCGTCATTATCGGAAGACCCCTGCCATGACCGGCCGGGGTGGGCCGGATGCCATAAGCCATGCAAAAGGCGACCAGTGCGGCGCTGTTTGGCCGCCAGCAGCTTGTGGAGCCCGAAGGCTCTTTTCACGCACCCAAAAGAGATGCCATTCTCTTTTGACATAGCAGGATAGGCAAGAGACCGGGGTCAATAGTTGTGAACCTTATTTAAGGAGACGTATTGCATGGGAGGACCAAGACAGGTTTTCGAGTTTCTGAAGGCCGCATCCATTGCGCACGCGAAATGGGACATTGAAGTGAGCACATCCATAGTGCGCAGCAAAAAGCGCCTCATGGTTCTGTTTCTGCTTCTTTTGCCCATTCTCGCCATCTCCGTGGCGACTGCGGCTGGGAAAATGGACCTGATCGGCGCAAAAACCGCTTACGCGCCGGCCTTTTATTCCACCAACATCTTTCTGGTTTCAATCGCCATCGGCCTGGCCGCCGGCCTCATCACCGGCTGCATCGGCGCGGGCGGCGGATTCATCATCACCCCCGCCCTTATGGCCGCAGGCATCAAGGGCATTTTGGCGGTCGGAACCGACCTGTTCCACATCTTCGCCAAAGCCATCATGGGCACCACCGTTCACAAGAAGCTGGGCAACGTGTCGGTGAAGCTCGCGGTCGCCTTTCTGGTTGGCTCGGTTGGCGGCACCTTTATAGGCGGCGCCATCAACAAGGGCCTTTACGACAAGAACCCCCTTCTTTCAGAGGCCTTCATCAGCCTCATCTACGCGGTTCTTCTCGGATTTCTCGGCACCTACGCCCTCATTGACTTCATCCGCTCCTCAAAAGGCCCCCAGGAAGCAGGCGGCGACGCCCACGGCGGCCCCTCTTCGGGAACCCCGGCCCTGGCACAAAAAATCCAGGCGTGGAAAATTCCGCCCGTCATCAATTTTGACGAGGACTTCGTTCCGGGCGGCAAGAACATAAGCGGCGTGGTGGTTGCGGCGGGCGGCGTGATTGTCGGCATAATGGCGGCCATCATGGGCGTGGGCGGCGGTTTCATCACCTTCCCCATGTTCGTTTACATTTTCGGCGTCAGCTCCATGACCACGGTGGGCACAGACATTCTCCAGATCATCTTCACCGCAGGTTTTGCAGCCATAGGCCAGTACGCCATTTACGGCTACGTGTTCTACACCCTGGCCATGGGCATGCTGGTGGGCTCCCTCATCGGAATTCAGGTCGGGGCGCTCACCACCAAGGTTGTGAAGGGCATCTACATCCGGGGTTTCTACGCGATTTCCATCTTGGCCGGCTTCATCAACCGGGCCGCCACGCTTCCCAAGAAACTCAACGAACTGGAAGTCATAAGCCTTTCAAACGGCGTGGTTCACGGCATAGAGCTCGTGGGCAACGTTGTTTTCTGGGCTGTGGTCGGCGCTTTCGGTATCTGGGTGTTCAGCATGTTTTTCAAAAACCTAGGACAGCTTAGGGCGGAGGAGTGATCACCATGATCAGGGATTCCAAGGCATTCGTAAAGGGAGCCATCCTCGCCGTCACCTTCTGGGGAGTGATGCTCGCCATCTTCTCGCCCATTTTCGGGACCGACGCAAATGGCAAGGGCCTAAACGGCCTGCAGTTTTCCGACAACTTTTTCAACACCCTGGCCAAGGGATCGTCCTACTTCATCCCCGGCCTTAAAGCCGACAAGATTCCTTCGGTTTCCGCCGAACCCGTGAAGCTTTCCTACAAGCTGAAGGACGTCAAGGGCGAAGACCCGGCCAAGGACGCCAAGCTCCTGGCAAACGCCAAGAAGCTGGCCGACATGTCCGGAGGCGCCAGCGCCATGATCATTGGCGACAGGATCGAAATGACCGCAAACGTGAAGGTTCTTCTGGAAAAAGCGGCTGCTGATTCCGAGGACATGTACAACAACGACGGCCTTTCGTTCGCCGGCCGCTATGGCGTTGAGGAAAAGGAAGCCAAGCCCCTTATGAAGGCATGGTGGAACCTGCTTTCCGGCATGGTGAAGGAGCTCCAGAAGCAGGGCAAGAACGCCGACGCGGAATCGGTGAACCAGGTAATCAAGAAGGCCGTTGAACCCGCCTACAATTTTTACGGCATAAAGGGCGAAAAGGTCTCCGAGCGGGCCGTCACCCTTATCGGCCTTCTGGTCTTCTACGTCATCTACACCATGTGGTGGGGTTTCTCCATTTTCTTCATGTTTGAAGGCCTTGGGCTTTCCACCAAAAAGGCCAAAGTGAAGAAGGAAGTTTAACCGGCGTCATTGTGATGCGCGTTTTTCACGATGACGCATTCGTGCAGCGCCTTGCCGCGCCCGGACAAGAAGGTTCCGGGTGCGGCGGGCGCGTGCTTTTGCTGCCGGAAAGCATCATTGCCCGGCGAAAGCGAATGTCTCGTGAAAATATTGTTCGTGGTGGATGCATCGCCCTATACGATGCGCGCCCTCTCCCCGGGGGCGAAGATATGCTTTGAAACAGGGGCCGCCGTGGACGTCGTCGGCGTGGTTCCAGCGCTTTCCGCGTTCATGGAGGATTACGAGATATCCCCAGCCCGCCGGGACAGACACCTTTTGGGCATAGAAAACCTCGCAAAAAAAGCGGTTGAGGCGGCGAAAACCTTTCTTGCGGAAAAGGGCGTCAACATAGCCTCGACCTGCACCATCCAGGCAGGGGGAAGCATCGGGGACGCGGTTGTGGAATACGCCCTGCAGGAAGCCGTGAACCTGATTATTTTAGGAACGGGCACGGACAAGGCGGTCAGGGCCGGCCTGGGCGGCGCGGTTGCACAAATCGCCCGGGAAAGCCCGTGCTCGGTCATGGTAATCAAATCATCCGACCTATGAACCGTTTATAAATCGGCAGTGACTCATTAGGGCGACTCCGCCTGAAACCGACCATACCGCGAGACCTTGAAATCAATGTCCATCACGTTCAACTGCCCGGATTGCCGCTCAAGCATTGCCGCGAACGAAAAATTCGCCGGACGCCAGGGGAAATGCCCCAAATGCGGTTACGCAGTGCGCGTTCCGAAAGCCTTTGCCCAGAAAGACCCGAACATTGAAAGCGGGTTCACCGTAACAGCCCCCAACATCCGCATTTTCGGCGAACCGAATCCCAAGGACCCGGCATTCATAAGGGATTTCACGGCGGCGATAGCCAAGATAGGCGAAAGCGGAGCGGAACTGATGCAGATGGACTTCTCCCAAAGCGCCTACAGGGAGGGAAACCGCCTGCCCTTCGTAAGCCTTGCCAAAAACACCCTGCGTCCATACCAGACCAAGCTGCAGATCAGTCTTACCGGCGTCTTCACTTCTTAGCAGCCCGTCCAAAAACGCGAATCGCTGTGTCACGCATCACGGCGCGGGTCGTCATGTACGAAAAGTACTACTCCTCCCCGCGCCGTTCGCGTTCCTTGCGCTTCATCGTTTTTATCCAGGATTCATATCAAGCCTTTTTCAATGTGCATGTTGCACCCTGTAGTTATTCAACCGTTCAGCCGGTGGAAAAGGCCCCGGTTTTTGCGGTGGAAGGTGAGAAAGGCCGAAAAAAGCCCGTCGTAAAGGCCTCGGTTCATCGGTTGGGGAGAAAATTCCCTGTTTACCGGAACCAGGGCCGGTATATCAGAAAATTTTATCCTGCCAAGGCCCACCGAAGCGATGAGGGCCGCCCCGCGCGCGTTGGCCTGGATGGGCTCCTCCATGCGAAGTATTGTGCGGTCAAGTACATCCGCAATTATCTGGCACCACAGGTCAGACAAGGCCCCTCCCCCCACGAATCGCAAGGGGTCCATTTTCCGCCCTATGAAGCGCTCCACGTATTTGAGGCTCCAGCGAAGGTTCAGGGCCACCCCCTCCATCACCGCGCGGGCCAGGTCGCCGGTTTCCGTGCCGCATGACAGGTTGAAAAAACCCCCGCGAAGGTTTCCGTCGTCAACGGGCGAGCGCTCTCCGTTCAGCCAGGGGAGAAACATCACCCCCCCGCTTCCGGGCGGGGACAAGGCGGCCAGGGCGTTGATCTTCTCGAAGGACGGGATGTCAACGCCTCCGGCGGCCAGTATTTTTTGCAGAAAGACCAGGCAGCCGCCCGCCGTGTCCTGCTCGTTGGCGGCGTAGTATTTGCCCGGAACCGAGGTGGGAAGGGATGCGATGGAGTGAAGAATGTCGGTCTTCTTGAACGGAACCACGCACTGGACCCAGCTTGAGGTTCCTATGTAGATGTGCCCGGAAAAGTCCTCCACGCAGCCCGCACCCACCCCGGCGCACTGGTGGTCGGGGGATGATGCCGCCACCACGGTCTTTTCCGATAGCCCAAGCTCCCGCGCAACTTCCGGGAGAAGCGGCCCCAGGATGTGGGTTGAAGGCACGAGGGGCGGAAGTTTTTCCACGTCGATGCCGAAGACCCGGCAAAGTTTTTCGTCGTAACGAAGGTTATTGATGTCCCGGCTGTCCACCACCCAGAAAAGGGTCATGGAATCGGCGCTGGCCGCGCATTTCCCGGTCAGCCGAAAATTGAGGTAGTCCTTGCTGGAGAGAAACCAGGCGGTTTTTTCATAGATTTCGGGGAGGGCGTGTTTTACGAAAAGAACGTGGCCGATGTCGTCTTTCCCGGTAAGGGTGGGCGCTCCGCCAGTTTTTCGCACGAAGGAAAGGGCTTTATAGACCCCGTAGTCCATGATTTTCGGCCAGCCGTCCATGGCCCGGCGCACGTAAGGCTCGCCGCGCCCGTCCATCCACAAAAGGGCTGGCATCACCGCCTCCCCCTTTTCGTCCACCGCCACCGTTGTGGAAAACATGCTGGAAACGCTTAGGGCCTCTATGTCTTCGGGCGACACCCCTGTGCTGTCGAGGATGGTACGACAGACTTTTTTAAGGGACTCCCACCACTGGGCCGTATCCTGCTCGGCCCCGCCGTTTGCAAGAAGCCGGGTGGCGGATTTTTCCGACGTGAAGCCGACGATTCGTCCGGTCACGGTGACCAGGGCCGCCTTCATGGCCGATGTGCCGTGGTCAAGCGCCAGAATGTAGCGATCCGACATGTCAAAAACCCTGGTCTTGGAGGTTTCCATTTCCTGAGGCCGTTATCCGGCGGCGACCTTATTAAATTAACTTAGTTCAGGTTATGAGCCTTTGTCAATCGCTTTTTCAGGCGGGTGTTTTCGGACACGGGGGCTACTTTATGCCGTAAAGGGCCAGGTAACGATAGAGGGTGGCCCTGCCGACGCCCAGGATTTCTGCGGTTTTCTTGCGGTTTCCGAAGGCCTTGGCCGAGGCCAGAAGGATGTCCTCACGGGAGAGAAGGTGCGACGGGCCTGACCTCGCATCACCCGTCTGCTGGTGGCCGATTATTTCCGGGGGCAGGTGCCGCACCTCCATGACGCCCGCCCGACATTTCACGTAGGCGTACTCCACCGCGTTGGCGAGTTCCCTCACGTTTCCGGGCCAGGGGTAGCGGGTAAGAATGTCCAGGGCCTCGTTGCCGGGGATGAGAGGGGGCCGCCTAAGCTCCATCGCCACCATTTCGAGAAAATGCTCCACCAGAACCGGGATGTCCAGCCTCCGCTCCCTTAAAGGAGGAACGAAAATGGGCACCACGCACAGGCGGTAGTAGAGGTCCCGGCGGAAGAGCCTTTTTTCCATCAGCTTTTTAAGGTCCTGGTTGGTGGCCGAAACCACCCGAACGTCCACCTTTACGGTCTTCTCCCCCCCCACCCTCTCGAAGGTCTGCTCCTGAAGCACCCTTAACAGCTTCACCTGCATGGCTGGCGATATTTCGCCTATTTCGTCCAGAAAGATGGTTCCGCCGTCGGCAAGCTCGAACCTGCCCTTCTTGTTGGAAACCGCCCCGGTGAAGGCCCCGCGCACGTGGCCGAAAAGCTCGCTTTCCAGTATGCCTTCTGGGAGCGCCCCGCAGTTCACGGCCACAAAGGGCTTTTTTCCGCGCCCGGAAAGCTCGTGGACCGCAGCCGCCACCAGTTCCTTTCCGGTCCCGCTTTCACCCTGGATCAGGACCGGCACCGGGGCCTGGGAAACCTCGCGAACCTGGTCGAAAAGGTTCAGGGTCAAGGGGTCTTTTCCCACCATGCCGCAAAGGCTGTGATGATGCCTGACCCTGGTCTTCAGAAGCGAAAGCTCTGTCTCGTCCTTGAAGGAGATGAGCGCCCCCACGTTCCGGCCAGCGTCGCCGGAAAGGGACATTATGGACATGGAAAGGACCCGTTTGGTTCCGTCGGGCCTCGTGAAATCGATTTCCTTCTTTTTCGGCCCGTCGCCCCTTTTGCGGGTGCTGTCGCAGAACTCGCACTCGCCCCCGCAGAAACGACCCGGAAAGACCTCGTGGCAGTCCTGGCCAAGAATGTTTTCCCGGCGATAACCAGTGATCTTTTCGGCGGCCTTGTTGAAAAAGAAGATGCGCCTGTTCTGGGTGTGGGCCAGGACCCCGTCCAGAAGGTTATCCAGGATCAGCTCGAAATTCTTGCGGGTCACGAAAAGGGCGGAGAGGATGTCCGAGGAAAACAGGGTCTCCACCTTCCGGCGCAACATGTCGCGCGCGCCGTAAAGGGCCTTGCGGATGGTTTCCGGCGGATCGTCCGGCTTGGGGTCCGGCAGGTCCCAGTGAAAGTGAGGGGGCATCCCCGGAAGATTTGGGCGGCAGCTCAAGTCAAAATCGCCAAGGGTGATGGTGAGATCGAAGCTGAAGGGTTCCACGTCCAGAAGGGTCAAAAGCGTGCGGTTTCCCACGTCGAGCCCGGCCTCGGCCATTACCTCCACGGTTGCCGGATTTACGGCCGAAGGGGTCATGGAGGCCGCGATCACCCCGATGCCTCCTTTGGGCGCAAGCAAGGCGGCGAATGCTTCGGCCATCAGTTCCAGGTTATTTTTTCCGTAACCCAGAAAAAGAATTAGGGGCTTTCTTTCCAGGGCGGCGTCCTCGTTCACTCTGAAGGTGTTGGGGGTTCGGGAAGCCGTTCGCGCGGAAGAATTATGCGGAAGGTGGTGCCCTGCCCCGGTTCGGATTCCAGATCTATGCGCCCGCCGTGCTCGGTGACGATCTTCTTGGTCATGAGAAGACCAAGCCCCGTGCCGCCCGAACCCTTGGTGGTGAAAAAATTGGTGAAGACCTTTTTCTTCACCTCGTAGTCCATCCCAGTGCCGTCGTCAGTGACCTCGTAGACGATGGCCCCGTCCTGCTCGAAGGTTTTGACGGTCACGCCGCACTGTGGCTTGTCGCTCATGCGGCAGGCGTCTATGGCGTTTCCCACGAGGTTCGTGAGGCACTCGTGCATTCCCTCGTAATCCAGGTTGGCCGGTTTCACCCCTCCGTCGGCCTCGTGGGTGAGGGAAATTCCAAGCTCGCGGGCCCTGGTGGCGTACATTTCCACAACCTCCGAGGCCACCGCCGCCGGGTCCCCCTCTTTCACCCTGATCTGCCTGCCCTTGGAAAAACTCAGGAACTCCTTTACGAAAAGCGCGATCCTCTCCACGTTCCTGGTGAGCATGTCAAGGCCCTGGGCCAGCCGGTCGGCCTTTCCGTTCTTCAGGCCCGAAGTCAGCATGTACATGCCGCCCTCAAGCCCGGTGATGAGGTTCTTCACCCCGTGGGCAAGGCCCGCCACTGTCTGGCCCACGGCTGCAAGGCGCTCTGCGTCCAGTTTCTCCTTTTCCAGCTGCTTTACCTTGCGCAGGTCCTGGACCGAGAAGGCCAGGCCAAGGAGCCTGTCCCCCACCTCCAGGCGCATTCCCACTAGGCGCACTGAAACCTGCTCGCCGTCCAGGGTGGTTACGGTGACGTCCGGGTGGTAGACGTAGGCCGGGGCCTTGGCCACCCAGTCGGGAAAGCCTTCGGGAAACATGGCGTAAAGCTCGGCGCGGGTGACGGTGCGGCCGTCGGGCACGTTGAAAATGCCGCGCGCAGCCGGATTGAATATGGTGACCCTCTCGTGATCCACGGCGATGATTCCGTCGATGGACGTGGCGATCATGGTCTCCATCATGGTGTAGGCTATGGTGAGCTCGTCCTCCAGCCGGAGCGTCTGGGTGATGTCCACGCCCATTTCCATGACGTACTCGAAATTGTCAGTGACCAAACCCAGGGGGACCGTGGTGACCAGAAGGTCCATCTTCTGGCCTGAGATGTTTCGCACCACCGAGTGGGCGGTGTGGAGCTTGCCGTCGGAGAAGGTTCTTCTGGCCGGGCATTCGAAGCATTCCTTGTCAAGGTGCTTGAAAGCCTCGAAACAACGCCTTCCCTCAACCGCCCCGAAGCTTTCCTTGGCCCGCCTGTTGGCTCTCACCACCATGAGGTTCCGGTCCATTATGGTGATGTTGCAAGGCACCTGGTCGAAAAGAAGCTGGTGCTCATGCCTGATTCGCTCGGTCTCCGTGATGTTCGTCGAGATTTCCACCAGAAAGGCCACCTGGCCCGTATCGTCCCTGACAGGCAGCGTGTGCTTTATATATCGGGTGAGCTTTCCAAGCCTGTTGAAGCCCTCCTCCTCGTTGACCCGCGCCCTTCCGTCATCAAAGGCGAAGCTGCCTTTGCACATGGGGCACAGGGTGTCCCTGCCCTTGTAAACGGCGTAGCACTTGCGCGACTCCCAGCGACCGAACATGTCCGAAAAGGCCGTGTTGGCCCTGACCAGGTTGAAATCCCGGTCAATTACGGCAATGGCCATGGGCATATAATCGAACAGACTGTCCCTGAGCCAGTTGTCAAGGCCGGCAAGCGATGTGGGCATGGCGTGCACCTTAGGTTCCGAGAAGTTTTTTGATCAGATTTTTCAGTGCGTCTAGATTGAGGGGCTTTTCCAGAAAACCCTGGGGCGGGGGCAGGGAATCGTCCCCCGAAAGGCTTTCAAAGTCCGCCGAAAGCGCCTCCCTTGAAAGCGGCATCCCCGAAAAAAGCACGACCTTGGTGTCTTTCAGGCGCTCGTCAGCCCGAAGTTCGCGGTAAATAGATATGCCGCTCCGGCCCGGCATCATGATATCGAGAATTATCAGGTCTGGATTTATCGCGGCAATGGCCGAAAGGCCTGGCTCTTCGTTCCCCAAGGCCGCTGTCTCGTAACCCGCGTCTTCCAGGGCCGCCGCAAGATAGATGCGGATGTCCAGCTCATCGTCTATAATCAGAATTTTACTGGGCATTTGGCTTTACTGCGGTCCTTCCTGCGCTGTTTCCAAATGAACAGGGGGTTCCCCGTCAACGTCGTGGCATTTTAGCAGAAGCGGCAAATCTGCGCAACCCGGGTCTGCAAAATAAAAAAGTTGGTGTCTCATGTCTCAGATGTGTCTCACGAAAGATATTTTTCCGCCCTTGTGGCCGATATTCCATATAAATCCGAGTCTGATCCTGGCTTTTCCATCCTCCTTACCCGCCTTTTCCGAAAAGTGTCTTGAGACACATTCAGTTAACCCCGGCCTTCCCGCCGCTTTTGCATAAATTCAACAGACTGATATCATATCTAAAATTGTCGATGATTTACTTTTTTATTTTCTGGCACGGCCCTTGCGTTATAGATTGGAGTCTCATACTTACGGGAGTCTTCCATGCCCGATTCAAACCTCAAAAGAGTCATTGCCATTTGTTACCAGATGCTGGAGCTGGCCGACCACGGCGACCACGAACGCAACGACCCCGGAAGCGGCGTGGTTTACGGAGCGCTCCGTGACGCAGCCTACAAGGTGCGACGGCTTGCCGAAAAGGAACTGGAAGCTTCGCGGACAAAAAGCCGCAAGACGGAAAAGGTTTCAAAAACCCCCAACGAAGGTGAGTCCCATGAGCGAAAAGAAGAAAATCCTGGTGGTGGACGATGAAAAAGACATCCTGGCCTATCTCACGGCCCTGTTTCAGGACAACGGCTATGAGACCATAACCGCCTCAAACGGCGTGGAGGCCCTGGAAAAGGTCAAAAGCGAAATACCGGACCTTGTGACCCTGGACATGGCCATGCCCGAACAAAGCGGCGTGCGCACATACAGGGCCATGAAGGACGACCCGGCCTTGAAGGACATCCCCATAATCGTGGTCACCGGAGTGGGCGAGGAGATGGAGACCTACTTCACCAAGATGAAGTCTTTCGGAAAGCCCGCAGGTTTCATGCCCAAACCGGTGGTGCCCGAAGACCTTCTGAAAATGGCCAAAAACATTCTTGGTGACTGATCCCTCTACATTCCATAGGAGATAATTCAATGTCATTATTCCTGCACATCTTCGCCTATCTGGCCATCGCGGCCTTTGCCGGCGCGGTCGCCTTTCGAGTGAAAAAATACCTGGACCTTCCCCTGCATGTGCGCTGGGAACTCTATCCCGTGGCCCACGAGGGTAAAAAGGCCGAGTACGGCGGAAGCTACATGGAAGAGGTCGACTGGTGGAAAAAGCCCCGCCATAAGAACAAGATCGCCGAACTCACCACAATGGGCGAGGAAATCCTGCTTTTGAAGGGCGTGTGGGAGAAAAACCGGTCCCTCTGGTACGTGTCCTATCCCTTTCATCTTGGGCTCTATCTTGCGGCGGCCTTCGTGGGCCTTCTGGTGGTGGGCGCGATTGCCGGAAAATCCTTTATTGCCGCGCCCGTCCACGCGCTCACATCCTTCATCGGACCGCTTTCCTTCGTCCTCGTGCTTTTCGGCTCGGTGGGCCTTTTCCGCCGCCGCATGACGGACGAGGGCTTAAAGCCCTACAACGCTGCGGGACATTTCGTGAACCTGATCCTTTTCGCCGTCACCATGATAGTGGCCATTCTCACCTGGCTTCTCGTGGACACCGACTTTTCCAAGGCCAGGGCGCTAGTGGCCGATCTCGCCCTCTTCCGTTTCGACACCCTTTCCGGCCTTTTCGCGCTCCAGGTTTTCTGCGGGTTCTTCCTCCTGGCCTACATCCCCATGACCCACATGGCGCATTTTTTCATGAAGTACTTCATGTGGCACGACATCCGCTGGGGAGACGAACCCAACATCGACACTCCCGAAACCGACGCCAAAATCGGCGTAGTGCTCAATTACCCGGTCTCCTGGTCAGCCTCGCACATTGCCGGACACGGCCGCACCACCTGGGCAGAGGTGGCGACGTTCAACCCGGCCCTTGACGCGAAAGACGATCAGCAGCCGAAATAAGAGGCCTGCGCACCGGGCCTCATCAGGCTGCCGGAATCAACCGGAAAAACTTTTCGGAAGGACGATTACAATGAGCACCAAAAGGCAGATAAACATAAACGACATCGGAAAAGCCACGGACCAGTTCCGCCATCTCGATCCTTCGACTCTAATGAAAATCGAGGGATACGACGACAACGTCTGGACCCCCCTGAAGGCCGACGTGAAGGAGCGGTACGCCGCCATCCTGGACGACACCAGTATTCTTCCCATTCCCCGCCCCAAGACCAAGGAGGAGGAGGAGGCGCTTGTAAACAAGTTCATAGACGGCATGAGAAAGAGCTTCACCAAGGAAAACAACTGGACCTTCCTTGCCATGCTGGAAACTTCCATGGAGCACTGCGCCAAGTGCAACACCTGCTCCGAAGCCTGCCATCTCTACGAGGCCTCCGGCGAGGACGCCATGTACAGGCCGAATTTCAGGAGCGAGATATTCAGGCGCATCTACAAGAAGTACGTGAAAAAGGAACCCTTCGCCAAGTGGCGTCATGGCGACATCGATCTCAACTGGCGCACCGTTGCCCGCCTTGGGGAACTCGCCTACCGGTGCAACCTGTGCCGCCGCTGCGCCCAGACCTGCCCCATAGGCGTGGACAACGCCCTTCTGGCGCGTGAAATTAGGAAAATCTTCTCCCAGGAAATGGGCATCCAGTGCCCGGAACTGCACGAGAAAGGCTCCATGCTCCAGCTCAAGACCGGCTCATCCACCCAGATGACCGCCGAGGTGGTGAAGGACAACATGGAGTTCATCGACCAGGACTTCTCCGAGGAGTTCGGCTACGAGTTCCACACCCCCTGGGACGTGGAAGGGGCCGATATCCTTCTCATCCACAACGCGGGCGAAATAATGGCCTGGCCCGAAAACATCGCGGCCTTTCACATGATCTTCAAGGCCGCCGGGCTTTCCTGGACCCTGTCCTCCGACATCACTGCGTATGATTCCATCAACTACGGCACCTTCTACGACGACGTGCAGTTCGCCCGCACCGCCATTCTTCACGCATCCGCCGCCCAGAAGCTGGGAGTCAAGAAGATCATACTGGCCGAGTGCGGCCACGCCCACAAGGCCCTCACCGTGATCGCCGACAGGGTTCTGCCCGTGCCCCTCAAAATCCCGCGCGAGTCGTGCTTCCCGCTTCTTAGGGACATTGTTTTGAGCGGCAAGATCAAGTTCGACCCCACCCGGAACAATTTCCCGGTAACCCTTCACGACCCCTGCAACGTGACACGGCTCATGGGCATAATAAAGCCCCAGAGGGACATCATGAAGGCGCTTTGCCCCCAGTTCCGGGAAATGACCCCCCACGGCGTTCACAACTACTGCTGCGGCGGCGGATCGGGCTACGCCATCATGCACCGGAACAACATCCTCGACTGGCGCATGTTCATTGCCGGAAGAAAAAAGCTCGATCAGATTCTGAACGCCTTTTCCGACTGCCGGGGGCCGGAGCACCAGAAGTACGTGTGCGCTCCCTGCTCCAACTGCAAGGGCCAGATGCGCGACATGATCGGCCATTACGAGCTGATGGAAAAGGAATCCATGGCCTACGGCGGAATAGTGGAGCTCATCGTGAACGCCATGGTGGATGTGAAGCCAGGGTTTATCAAGTGGGAAGAATAGGCTGACACGATTCGACATCAGAAAACATCCCGCGATTTATACGGGAAAAAGGAGGTCTCTCATGGCGCGTGCATCGGAAAAGACCATACTGGTGGTGGACGACGAGCCGGACGTCCGCAACTTCCTGGCCACGTGCCTGGAGGACGCCGGTTTCAACGTGGAAACTGCAAAGGACGGCGTGGACGCCCTGGAAAAGGTGGCGGCTCACGTTCCCGATCTTATAACCCTCGACATGGTGATGCCCCGCCAGAGCGGAACCAGGGTGATGCGGGAGCTTCGGGCCAACGAGAAGACCGCACACGTGCCCGTCATCGTCATCACGGCCCATGCCAAAGACGAGTTCGGCTCGGACGAGATAAAGGAGCTGAACGCGTTCGCGGCAAGGCTTCGGCCCAAGTACATGATGGAAAAACCCATAACGCCCCAGAAGCTCGTGAAGGCCATAGCCGACATCCTGGAAGTGGACCCGGACGAGGCGGACGAGGCCGGGCAGCCTTCAAGCCCCGATTCCGAGCTTCTTTCAAAGCTCATCTCCGGGGCCGACCCGGATACCTTGAACCGAATAAGGGCGCTTCTGGACAAAAAGTAGCCGCGCCAGCCGCTTTTTAAAGGGGCGGCATGGCCTTTTCGGCCTCACGGGGGAACCGGATTTTTTCGGTTCCCCTTTTTTTTCCCGCTCCAAGATGGTATCATTGAGCCAAGTTCGTACTTGATGCGGCCCAGTCCCGTTTTACAGATATTGTAACGCCCAGGTGAAACATGCAAAATGAACGAACCTCCTCCCCCATGACCGATGATGACCTGAGAAAAAGGCTCACGGACCTTGAAGCCCGGCTGGAAAAAGCCCTGGTCCTTGAACCCGAACTGGAAAGGCTCAAGGCAGGGATGGCCGAATCGGCCAGGTACGGGGCCATGGGCAGCTTTGCCCGTGGGATCGTGCACGAGATCAACAACGTCCTGGGCATCATAATGGCCCTGGTGGAGCGCGGGCTTGCGGTCAACCCGCCGGGGACAACGGGACACGCCAATTATTCGAGGCTCATTGAGGCAGTGAAAAGAGCCACCGACCTTGTGAGCCAGATTCCGGCGTCGTACCGGAAATCCGAGGCCAATTCCCCGGTGGAGATCGGCCTCATAGTCAAGGGGGCGTCCAGGTTCCTGGAGGGAAGCCTTCCCATCAACGTCAATCTCAACATGGACGTTTCGGCGGGTACGGGCGCGGTAAAGGCGGACCCCGGCGAAGTGCACAGGATACTGGTATATCTCGCTTCCATAGCGTCCCAGGCCCTGGACCGCACGGGCGGCGAGCTTTCCATAAGCCTTTTACGGATCGGGGCCGAAAACGCCCCTTCCATGCTCCGGCTTTCGGCGGTGTGCAAAAGGGAGAGGCCCTCGCCGGATGCCGTTGACCTTGCCATGTTCGCCGACCCGGACTTCAACCGCTACATAGGCTTCATAAGCGGCATTATGGCCGAGCACCTGGGCAGCAGCTCCGTTTACATGGAAAACGGGGAACTGGTCTTAAACATGGACTTTCCGGGCATGGAGGAGGACCTGCGCAAGGCGGAGCCCGAAGCGCCACGGGACGCGTCCAAAGGAAGCGAACGGCTCCTTTTCGTCGAGGACGAGGTGGTTCTGGCGGAACTATGGCAGGAGGTCCTGAAGGACATGGGCTACGATGTCACCGTCGCCCATTCGGGGCGGGAGGCCCTGGACATCTTCACCGCAGACCCGAACGGATTCGACTGCGTTCTCACCGACCGCACCATGCCAATCATGCCGGGCGAGCGGCTGGCCCGGGCCATTTCCAAGATAAGGCCGGAAATCCCCATAATCATGTGCACCGGCCACAGCGGGCTAATGACCCCGGAAATGCTCGCCCAGAACCATCTGAAAGCCTGCCTTCAAAAGCCCCTGGGCTTCAACGAGGTCGCTGAAACCCTTCGCAGGGTCATAGACGAGTCCAAGCGTGCCTCCTAAATCATCCCAACCGGAAAAACCGATCGGGCCGGAAAAGCGGAAAAGGCGCTTTTTTGCGCTTTTTTGCGTATGCGCCGCCATGGTCGCCGGATTCACGGTTTTCGAGATTGTCCTTCGTTATGGCGGGGTATCCGACTACGACAGGAACCGGCCCTCCTGGAACCCGCCGGAAAGATTCCGCGAGATCGACAGGCGGATAAACGAGAAGAACCGCGAATTTTCGATGTCCAACCAGTTCGGCTTCAACGACCGGGACAGAACCAAAAAAAAGCCCGAAGGAATCCGCTACAGGATAGCTGTTCTGGGCGATTCCTTCATCTGGGGCGACGGGGTTCCTTACGACGTCATCTGGAGCCACAAGCTGGAAAAACTTATAACGGCGAAACGGCCCGATGTGGAGGTGCTGAGCTGGGGCAAGTGCGGCTGGTCCACCAAGGACGAGCTCAATTTTTTAAAAGAGTACGGAATCGCTTTCGCCCCCGACCTTCTTATCGTGGGCTGGGTCAGCAACGACCCGGATGTGGGGGCTTTCCCGCAAAAGGACCTGAACCTCTCCCTTCCCTTCGCCCCCCTGCACCTTCTGTTTCCGGACACGGCCAACGCCCTGCAGGCAAGGACAGAAAGCATCCTTTCAAAGAGCCTGTTCAAGGGCTACGGTTACAGCTCATGGCAGGACAGGCTCTACACCCAGGAAAACCTGGCCCTTTACGACGTGGTTCTTGCTGAGTTCGCTCAGTTTTGCCGGGAAAAAAGCCTTCCGGTCCTTTTCGTTCTTACTCCCAACAATTACGCGGAGTACCACGGCGAACTTTTCGGAAAAGTGAAGCCGTTTTTCGGGAAAAACAAAATCAGGCACCTGGACCTGTTCCCGGCGGTGTGCGAAAAGCTGAAAGGCCGCCCCTTCAAGGAACTTACGGCCAATCCGGCCAACGGGCATCCCGGAGACCCGGTCACCACGGTATATGCTGATGAAGTGTTCAAATTCGTTACCAAAGACCCTAAAATCTCGCGTCTTTTTCAGGCGCACATAAAGCCTTCGGCAAAATGATGAAACACATCCCGCGCAAAAAGCTCGCCATTAAAATCGCCGCAGTTGCCGGCGGGCTCATAATGGGCCTTGTGCTTTTCGAGGCATTTTTTCAACTTGCCGATCTGCTGAAGGGCAGCAAGCCGGACGTGGCAAGCGTTCTGCAGCAGCGGCCTGTGATCCATCCTTATCAGCCCTCGCCCTGGTATCATTCCTTTCCCTCCGCCAACGTGGCCATGCACACTGTTCTGGCCCCCTTCTCCGAGGATTCGGCCCATTACGGACAGCACAATTCACAGGGCTTCAGAAGCAGGGAATACACCACGGCGCATCCGCCTGATACTTTCAGAATAGTTGCAGTGGGCGACTCCTTCACTTACGGATGGGGAGTAAAGGAGAACGAAACCTATACTGCGGCCCTTGAAAAAATCCTTACGGGAAAGTCCGGCAAAGGCATAAAGGCCGAGGTCATAAACCTTGGCATAGCCGGAAGCCGACCTGCCGACAACTTCGTGCGCCTGCTGGCCCACGGTGAGGCGCTTGCCCCGGACCTCTTAATATTCCAACTCCAGTTGAACGATCTGGAATATTCCCTGTTATTACCGTATATTGATTTCTTCGGGGGCTGGTTTTACGAGGCCGGACAGGCAAAGGGCCTCTTTTCCAGGCTGGAATTTGCCGTGAAAACCCTGAAAGTCTTGAAGAAGAGGGATATCAGGGACTTCACCTGCATGCTCCGGGATAGTGAAATGGCCAGGATGACTGAGCCTCATTCCTTCGAGTCCCGGCTTTATGGCGAAGTGCTGAAGTCTCTGGACGAATGGCGAAAAAGGACGGGTGTGCCGGTGCTTGTCGTGGCCTTTCCCATGTTGGACAGCGACAGGAACGGCTTAAATTTCAACAATTACACCAACATGGAAGGCCAGGCCGGGCTTAACCGGAAACTTTACAGAACACTGACCGAAGGGGCCATTGCAGTCGGCTTTCCCCTTTGCGACATGATGGAGATATACCGAAAAACGGCCAGGGGGCGCTATCTGTCGGTTTCGGAAAGCGACAGCCACCCCAACCCCCTTGGCCACGAGCTTGCGGCCAGGGCCATTTATGAAGCCATCACCACCAAAATCTTTCCAGACCGCCTGCCGGTTCCAAGGCCCAAGGGCCAGGGCTGGGAAGAGGAGGCCCCCCTGCGCGGCCTTGCGTCCAAAAGCTGGAAAGATCATAGCGAAAACCTTGAGAAGCAGCTCGATCTATTTTCAGCCCTTGCCAGCATCCATCCCAAAGACCCCTGGACAAGGTTCCACCTGGCCTTTGTTCACGAAAACCTGGGCCACGACGCAGAAAGCCGGAGGCTTTACGAATCCCTCGAAGCCCTGGCTCCGGGGCTCGCCATGCCCTGGTATCACGCGGGCCACCGGCTCTCAGGCTCCGGGCGCGAAATCTACATGAAAAAGGTGCTGAAAACCCTTCCCGACTACAGTTTCGCCTTAAAGGAGCTTGCGGAGATATACAGCCGCACGGGCAGGCAGAAGGATGCATGCGCGGCTTACACGAGGCTGGCCCGGCACCCGCTTTTTCCGGATAATTTCAAAAACGCGGTTTTGCGATTGAAGGGGATGGGCTGTTTCGATGAAAACACGGTGAGGATGGAGCACTTCCAGGGCCTGGGCGATCTTGAGGGACCTGACGGGAAAATGCGGTTCGATACCCTGCCATAACTGATGCGGGCCTGGGAATCAAGGTGGAAAGCTTGAGCGCCTTGGGGAGCCAATCATCGGCCTCTCCGATGTGCATTTCAGAGCTTTCGCGCACTTAAATGCCTGTTGAAAAACTCGAACTGAACAGGCTGATGAAAAACGATGAGCCGCAAGGCGTGCGAAAAGCCAATGAGTCAAGCGTACCCGCCCAAGAAATCGCAGAGTTCTTGGGCTAAATCAGGATGTTCGTACGTGACGGAATTGGCTTTGAAGCGCGAACATTGCCGGATCGCGTTTTTCATCAGCCTGTTAAGGAACGATCATCTCCACCTGTCCGATTATCCTGAAATCCAGAACGTTTTTTATGCTTACCGATTGTCCGGGTTTTTCGCCGTCAAGCTGGTAAAAGGTCTTGCCGTCCAGCACCACCTGGAGGCTGTCGGTCTGAAACTGGATCACGTTGGGGCACAGGACGTCCAGGGGGCAGCGGAAAAACCGCGTAAAATGCATGGACCACCATTCTGCGAGCTTCCTTATGATGGTGACCTCGAAAAAGCCGTCGCTCATGTCGGTTTTTGAGGATATGATGGCCCCGCCCGCGTAGATGCTGGTGTTGGTGATGAGGATTCCGTGGATGTCGGCTGGCACGTTGTAGACTTTGTAATTGCCCCTCTTGTCCGTATATTTCAACTGGAACGAAAAAGGGATGGTGTAAACGAGGTTTCGCACCGCAAGAAGCCCGTACAGGGCGTTATTCACCAGGATGCGCACTCCGGCGGCGGGCTTGAAGGCCCTGGGCCGCAACCTGTTGAAGGTATTGGAGGTGAGTGCGTCGTTTCCCGCCCCGAAATACCCTGCAAAAAGGCTGTCCCCGCTTACTTCCAGAACGTCCACCTTTTTGGTCTTTCCGCGCAGTATGACTCCAAGGGTCTCGTGCACCCCCTTCGTCTTGAGAATGGGAAACATCCCCAGGCTCCTGGCCAGGTCGTTCCCCACCCCGTAGGGGATTATCCCCAGCTTGGGCACGTTTTCCATGCGGGCCGCAGCCTGCATTATGCCGCCGAAGGTGCCGTCCCCGCCCACGCCCACCACGATCTCGTAGCCGGGGGCAAGCTCCTTCACCTGGGAGGAAATTTCCGGGGAGGTGAACACGGTGTCGTACTGGTCGGGGCCCACCCCGGCTGCGCTTAAGGCGTTTCTTATGCGGGCTTCCAGAACCGGGCCGGGGCTCGATCCTGAAACGGGATTGATGAGGAAAAGTATCCGTTTCCTGGCGGTCATCTTCATGCCTTTTTTCGATTTCGCCCAAAGAGGCCGCCCGATGAATCTCAACGGCCAGCGCAAGCGATCGGACTTTTTGGTCAGCCCGGCTGGGGCGCGGGACGTTTTTCCATGATTATGCGCTGCGTGCCCTGGTCATCGGTTATGTAGGACACACCGTCGAGGCAATTTTCAATGATGTAGAGCCCGTAGCCGTGATCCTGGGGTTCCGGCGGAAGACTTGCCGGGGCGCTTTTCTGAGGGAAACCCTGGCCGTCGTGGGACAGTTCCACCACCACCCGGTCGGGCCAGGCCTCGGCCATGACGGAAAAACGCCTGTCCGAAAGGCCGCTGAAAGCATGGCGTATGACGTTGGCGGCGGCCTCGTTGACGGCAAGAATCAGGGCGTCCGCGCCGGTTTCGTCGTGCATGAAACCGGCTTCGGCCTCCCAGAACTTCCGCACGAAAAACCTGAGGCGCGAAAGCTCGGAAAGCTTCGAGTTCAAATCCATTTGCGCCCGCCGGGGAACGCCTTGTCCGGTGATGTCATTCGCCATGGTGCCATTATAACAGAATGAGTTTCAATAATCCATAACAGGCTGTCGAAAAACGCGATCCGCTGTGTTGTGCTTCAAAGCCAATTCCGTCACGTACGAAAAGTACGCTTACTCATTGGCTTTTCGCACGCCTTGCGGCTCATCGTTTTTCATCAGCCTGTCAAATTTGAGTTTTTCAACGGGCTGCTAACCACGTGAAAGGCTCAGGCCGCCCCCGCCCCGGTGAGCTGTTCAAGCTGGCTGTTGTCCTTTTCCCAGCGGGCCAGAAGCCTTGCTATGTCCTTCCGCACGGCCTCGTACTCGCACATGAGGGCCTTTCCCCTTTCCGGGTCGCTGAAGACATCCGGGTCAGCCAACTTATCGGTGATGGCCCTTTCCCGCTCCTCAAGTTCGGCTATTTCCCGTTCCGCGCTTTGAATGCGCGCCCTGACCGGGGCGAGAACCTTGCTGAGGCGCTGGCGCTCCTCCGCCTCGGCGCGTTTCTTGGCCTTTTCGTCGGCCCGCACAAGGCTCACAGGCTCCGGCGCGCCTTTCAGCACCGCCTGATTATCCGCTTTCTCTTTTGCCGCCGGAGTCGCCTGGGGGACTTGTCCCTTTTTGGACGACGGCCCGGTCGGACCGGCGTTCCGTTCCTTTACGGCGGGCGGCCCCTGGGGCAGGGCCTTGCGCTCCTTTTTGGAAAGAGGCTCCGGACCCGCGTCGTTTCGGGCAAGGTGATCATAATATTCGTTCAAGGTTCCCGGATACTCCGTCACCCCTCCGTCCTTGATGTCCCAGACCTTGGTGACAAGGCGGTTCACGAAGGCCTGGTTGTGGGAGACGAAGACCAGGGTGCCGTCGTAATTGGTAAGGGCCTCTATGAGTTTTTCGGAGGCGAAGATATCCAGGTGGTTGGTGGGCTCGTCCATGAAAAGGCAGTTTCCGGGACGCACCAGAAGTTTCGCCAGGGCCACCCTGGCCTTTTCCCCGCCCGAAAGAACGCCGGTCGTCTTGTCCACCTCGTCGCCCGAAAAAAGAAAGGCGCCCAGAATCCCCCTTATCACGCTCTGAACCGCATCCGGGGCCGCCGTGCCGACTTCCTCCACCACGGTCCTCTTGGGGTCGAGATGCTCGGCCTGGTGCTGGGCGTAGTAGGAAAGCGTGACCCCGTGGCCCGGCGTCACCGAGCCCGACTCAGGCGCAAGCTCGCCCGCCATGATCTTCATCAGAGTGGTCACGCCCGCTCCGTTGGGACCGATTATGGCCACCCGGTCGCCCCGGTTGATGTGAAGGTTCACGTTTTTGTAGAGCGGGTTGTCGCCAAAGGCCATGCCGATGTTGTCCAGCCTGAAAACCACGCGCCCGCTGGGAGCGGTCTTGGGAAACGAAAACCTTATGGTCCTCTGGGGCTGGAATTTTTCTATGATCTCCATTTTCTGCAAAAGCTTCAGCTTGCTCTGGGCCTGGCGCGCCTTGGTGGCCTTGAAGCGGAACTTCTCCACGAACTTCATGGCGTCGCGGGCCTTCTGCTCCTGGTTCTTTGCCCGGCGCTCAAGGATTTTTTCCTCTTCGGCCCGCTGGGTGACGTAGGACTCGTAATCGCCCCGGTACTGCCTCATGCCCTCCGGCTCGAAACTGATTATGCGCGTAATCTGCCGGTTCAGAAACTCCCTGTCGTGGCAGACCAGCAAAAGGGCCTGGTCGTAGGCCAGAAGGTACTGGGACAGCCAGCGCACCGAGTCCACGTCCAGGTGGTTGGTGGGCTCGTCCATGATGAGCACGTCCGGCCTCTGGTAGAGAAGCGCGGCCAGGGCCGAGCGGGTTCGCCAGCCTCCCGAAAGATGGGCAAGGGGCTCGTTGAACCGGGCGGTGGGAAAACCGAGGCCGGTAAGGATTTCCTCGGCCTTGTGGGCCGCATAGACCGTGTCGAAGTGCTCCTGGGTTTCAAGAAGATCGGAGAGCTCGTCGGCGAGATCGGACAGCTCCTCCGGGTCGGTGGAGGAGGCCAGGGCGTCCTCAACCTTTTTTATGTCCTCCTCCACCGCTTGCTTTCCGGGGACCGAAGACAGGACCGATGACAGAAGGGTTCCTTCAGGGGCGTCGGTGACGTCCTGGGGAAGGTAGCCGAGCCTTACGCCCTTGGTGACGCGCAGGCTGCCGTTGTGGGGCTCCATCTGGCCCACGATGAGGCGCATCAGGGTGGTCTTGCCTGTTCCGTTCCTGCCCACAAGACCTATGCGGTCCTTCCTGGCCACCTGGAAGGAAAAGTTTTCGAATATCGCCCGTTCCCCGTAATACAGGCCCAGGTTTTCAGCAGTAATGAGGCTCATCGCAAATATGCTCCCTTAAACGAAATGTGACCTTTCAATATAGCCGACACCGGCATATCTGTCAAATTCGACAAGCGCGTTTTTGTGAGCGCGTTTGACAGGCGCATTTCGATAAACGCCAAGGATCTCATGGCTGGCGACAGCCGGATTTCCTCAACCTGCGAGTCATTGAAACAATTCGCCTTGCACCTTTGGCCGATCCGTAGTAATGATAAAAAGGGAAGTGCCTGCGCCCGCCCGGAGTCGCTCAAAACAATCGGAACATCTCGTTTTTCACCTTCCCTCTTCCACATTTTTTTCCGACAGAGGCTTTTGCCATGAAACAATACGTGGTGGACCAGTTGCGTCCGGCGGATTACGAAAAGCTCAAAGGCTACATGAACAACGCCTACGGCGAAAACCGTATGATGGAAGGCGTATGGTTCATTCCCCTCGACCCCGAACACGAAAACGCCGTGCAGCGCGAACATCCCCAGTGCAGCCCCTTTGTGTTCGCGGTGGAACTTACCTTTGAAAAACTTTCATGCGAGCTTCTGATCCGCACCTTAAATCGCGTCCGCTGCGACTGCATAAGCTACGCCGATGACGTTCAAGCCCTTGTGATAATACGGTTTTTTGACAGAATTCTGAATGAGCTCTCCATAAGCGTATAATGCCGGAAAATTCCACCCCACTTAAAATGATTCCCCTTGGCGGCCTTGGGGAAATCGGCCTCAACATGATGGTCCTGGAATATGGGGATTCCATCATGGTGGTGGACTGCGGCCTCATGTTCCCCGAAGATTTCATGCTGGGCGTTGACGTGGTCATCCCGGATTTCGACTATCTGAGGCAAAACCCCCACAAAAAAGTCGCCGGAATAGTCCTCACCCACAGCCACGAGGATCATATAGGCGCCCTCCCCTACCTTTTGAGGGAGATTGACGCGCCGGTTTACGGCACCCCCTTCACCCTGGGCCTTGTACACAAAAAGCTGGAGGAGCGTGAGCCGCCTGTAAAGGCTATCCTCATCGAGATCAAGCCCAGGCACAGGGTGCGCATCGGCCCCTTTCTGGTGGAGCCGGTCAAGGTGGGCCACTCGGTGGTGGACGGGGTGGGCCTTGCCATTTATACCCCTGTTGGCCTTGTGGTCCATACGGGCGATTTCAAGATCACCCACGATTCCGGCAAGTTCGGAACAACCGATGTGGCCCGGTTCGCGCAACTGGGCGAGGAAGGGGTGCTGGCCCTTTTTTCCGATTCCACCAACGCGGAAAAGGAAGGCTACACCATAAGCGAAAACACCATCGGCAAAACCCTGGACGAAATAGCCCGCACCAGTCCGGGCCGCATGATCGTGGCTGTTTTCGCCAGCAACATCCCCCGCATCTGCCAGGTTGTGGCCTCCGCCAAAAAAAAGGGGGCCAAGATCTGCTTCAACGGTCGCAGCATAGAGGCGAGCGTTCAGATAGCCCGGCAGCTTGGGTATCTGGACATCACCGACGACATGCTGATCGATGTGGAGCAATTGGAGGACTACCCGGATAACGAAGTTGTCATAATCACCACCGGAAGCCAGGGGGAGCCCATGAGCGCGCTCGCCCGGATAGTCTCCGGCACTCACAGGCAGATAAAGGTCACCAAGAACGACACCTTCGTTCTCTCGTCAAAGTTCATCCCCGGAAACGAAAAGGCCATAGCCCAGATAATCAACCGCCTGTACCGGCTTGGGGCCGAGGTCATCTACGAAAAAATTTCCGACATCCACGTTTCCGGCCACGCGTTCCGGGAAGAGCTGAAGCTTATGATCCAGCTCGTAAAGCCCAGAAATTTCATACCGGTTCACGGGGAATACCGCCATCTTACCCATCACGCACGGCTTGGGGTGCAGATGGGCATTCCCGAAAGCAACATCTTGATCGTTGAAAACGGCTCGGTGGTGAGTTTCGAGGACGGCAGGGCGTCTGTGACAGGCAACGTGGAAACGGGCCGCACCCTCATCGACGGCAAGGGCATAGGCGACGTGGGCCGGTCGGTCTTACGGGAGCGCCGGGCGCTTTCGGAACACGGCGTGGTGGTGGTGAGCCTGGTTCTTGACGCCGAAACCGGCTACGTGCTCTACGGGCCGGATATAACGAGCCGTGGATTCGTTTTCGAGATGGAAAAGGGGCATCTTTTAACCGATGCCGTGTGCGAGATAGTGGATCTGGTGGAAAACACCGACATGTCCTCGTCAGAGCGCATCCCGGCCATAAAAAAAGAAATCCAGAGGGTACTTCGCCGCCACTTCAGCTTCGTCATCCAGAGGAAGCCGGTTATCGTACCGATTATAATCGAGATTTAGGCAGTCATTTCAATCACAGGTTTATTTTTTCATTCCTCCAGCCGCAGCAAGCTCCCCTGCCTCTTGCCATTTTTTCAAAAATTCCCAACGGCTTTTCCCCTGCCCTTCCCGATATCAAGCCTTTTCCGATGCTGTCGTCAACGGTAACAAGAATTTTTTGATTTGCGCCATCAATTGGAATATTATTGAATAAATTAATTGAATAGATTTGCTTTTCAAAAAATAATTCATACTATTAACAACAGGAACTATTAGCTGAAATTTCATACAGGCGTAGCGGCCCGCCTTTAATCCCGGCGCGCTCTCCCATTCTCCCCACCATCCTCCAATCCTTGACGTCGGCGTATTTGCTGCCGACCAATCAGGGAATCCCTGGCGACCGGTTTCCTGAACCACCCAGAAACCGGGGACCATGCGGCGCAATCTCAACGAAAGGAGAGGGTCATGTCCAATTTCAATGAGTTTGTATTGATGACGCACGTCGGCTTCGGAATGCTGTGCATTCTCACAGCCTTATGGGCTTTTGTGGACACGCTTAACGCCAACGTCGCCAACCAGGCTAGAATACGCAAGCTGTGCTTTTACTCGGCTGTCTTCATGTGGCTGTCGTTCATCATAGGCGGCTACTGGTATGTGGCCTTCTACAAGGTTGACAAGGCTCTCATCCTCAAAGGCCCCTGGCCTTTTGCCCATAAATTCTTCATGGAGATGAAGGAACACGTGGTCATGGGGCTTCTTCTGCTGAGCACGTACCTGCCGATTGCGGCATCCAACAATCTCCTGCCCAAAAACCCGGCCAGAAAGCTCGTTCTCTGGACAAGCGGCCTTATCGTACTCTTGGGCATCGTGATGGACGGATCGGGCGCAATAATCGGCCTGGGCGCCAAACTCGGATTGATGATCAAGTAAAGGAGAAAGCCATGGAAAGCACGGAGCTTGGAAAATATACGCGGTCTTTCGGAACAGCCCTGGCCATGACAAGCCTTTTCAGCGCCATTCTCGTTGTGGTCAAGGAATCGAGCCCGCCCGTTCTCGATTGGATGAAACAGGTCACCGTGCACCACTGGGTCACGCACGGGCTGTTGAACATGATCGTGTTTCTTGCCGCAGGCTTTGGACTGGGCTTTGTCGGCAACGGACGGGGTATCGGAATCACACCCAAAAACCTCGTCTCGGCCATCGTGGGGTCCATCGTGGCCGGGAGCCTCATTATTGCGGGCTTTTTCCTGATCGCAGGGTAATGATTGGACCTTGCATTGCGCGAATGCGACAATTGGGTAGAAAACCTAGCGGACGGCAGGCCGGGGAGACGCCCCCCCCGGCCTGTTTTATGAGCTTTTTTACAGCCTGACATAACATGCTCGATGTGAAGCCTGGATATCAGTCTGGATAAACGCGATGAAATGCTAAGGTTGGCGAGAAGCGCGGGGAGGAATAATGCTGTTCATATATGACCGACCCGCGCTTTGAAGCCTGACACAGCAGTTCGCGTTTTTAGACAGGCTGTTATTTCTTGTGCAGAACGTCCACCAAAGACTGCACCGCTGCTGCGGAATTTTTAAGCGCCGCTTCTTCTTCGGGGGTGAGGGCGATTTCGAGAACCTCCTCCACTCCGTTTTTGCCAAGCTTCACCGGAACGCCGATGAAAAGCCCCTTTATGCCGTATTCGCCTTCGAGGAGGACAGCAGAGGGCAGAATCTTTTTCTTGTCCTTCAAAATCGACTCGGCCATTTCGACGGCGGCGGAGGCCGGGGCGTAGTAGGCTGAGCCGGTTTTGAGCAGGCTCACGATTTCCGCTCCGCCGTTACGGGTGCGCTTCACCAGTTCTTCTATACGTTCGGCGGGCAGAAGCTCGGTTATGGGAATGCCCGCCACAGTGGAGTAGCGCGGCAGAGGAACCATGGTGTCGCCGTGGCCGCCAAGCACGCAGGCGTGGACGTTTTCCACGGATACGTCAAGCTCCATGGCGATGAAGGTTCGAAAACGCGCCGAGTCCAGCACTCCGGCCATGCCCAAAACCCTGTTCTTGGGGAAGCCCGAAGCCTCGTAAGCCACGTGGCACATGGCGTCCAAGGGGTTGGACACGATGATGAGGCAGGCGTTGGGGGAGTATTTGGCCACCTCGGTTGCAACGCTCTTCATGATCCCGGCGTTGGTGTTCAAAAGATCGTCGCGGCTCATTCCGGGCTTTCGCGGTATGCCCGCCGTGATGATCACCACGTCCGAGCCTGCGGTGGCCTCGTAGGTATTGGCTCCCGTGAGGTGGGAGTCGTGAAGCTCTATGGGCGCGGCTTCGGCCAGATCGAGGGCCTTTCCCTGGGGCACGCCTTCCACGATGTCCACCAGCACCACGTCGCAAAGCTCCTTTTCCGCCAGACGCTGGGCCGCAGTGGCTCCCACGTTTCCCGCTCCGATCACCGACACCTTCTTGACCATGATTCTCTCCTTCAATTTTTATGTTAAAAGCCTTGAAAATCAGATTGATAAGAACTTAAACCAAGTTATCGACCGACCGTACGGTCAACTGAACACCAAACGGGTTTTTTTGTCAAGCCAAAGACCAAGGGCTTTTGCCGTTTATGCGGCCCTGCTGTTATTCGGCCTGGAAGCGGTTTTCGATAAAGCCTATGACGGAAATCTCGCACCGCACGATGTCGCCGTTTTTAAGTGTTATTGGCGGATCCCGGAAAATCCCTACCCCCGAAGGCGTGCCTGTTGAAATGATGTCGCCCGGAACTAGGGTGATGTCACGGCTTATGAAGGAAACGAGGCTGTAAACGTCGAAAATGAGGTCGCTCGTCGCCCCGTCCTGCATGAGTTCGCCGTTTACATGGGTTGTGAGGCGAAGGCGGGAGACGTCGCCAAGCTCATCCGGCGTCACCAGAACCGGCCCCAATGGCGCGAAGCCGTCGAAGGATTTTCCCCGAAACCACTGCTTGTCGAAAAACTGCACCGTGCGGGCGGAGACGTCGTTCATGACGGTGTAGCCGGCGATGAAGGCCGGGGCGTCCTTTTCGCCCACCCTTTTGCAGGTTCTGCCGATGACCACAGCAAGCTCCACCTCCCAGTCAATCTGGGTGTCGCTTTCGGGGAGGATCACCGGATCAAAGGGGCCGTTAACCGTATTGGGGGTCTTCGAGAATAAAAGGGGCGTTTCCGGGATGGACATTCCGCCTTCCTTTGCGTGGTCGGCGTAGTTTTTTCCAAGGCAGATGATTTTTTCAGGCGTCGACACCGGGCTTGCCAGGCGGGTTTCCAGAATTTCGCCTGGGTCGTTGATTCGCGCAACCCTTTCGATCCAGCCGGCCTCGAAAAAGGCGCGGCCTATATCCGGGCAGTCGGGCAAATGCTTTCTAATCTCAATTATCCGTCCGTCCTTCCAAAGGCCGGGGCGCTCATCGCCCTTTTCTCCGAATCGAACAAGGCGCATGGCCTCCTCCTTTCATTCATCGGGTGTGGCATCCTGGGGAACGTCGCTTTTAAGCCCAAGCTTTTTGAAGCGGCGCTCGGTGTACCAGTCCATCTGCCTGAAAACACCCCTTATGGTCTTCACCTCCCTGGCCGTAAGGGGAAAGCGGTTGAACAGGCGGCGCATGGAATCAAGCCAGTGGTCGGGGTTTTCGGCGTCCAGAAAGCCTATCCGGGTGAGGACCTCCCTAAGCTGCCCGTACATGCCGTCAAGCTCGTGGCGGTTGGCGAGGCGCGGAACCCATTGAACGGGATCAATCGACTGGGCCTTGAAAATCTCGTAGCAGATTACGAGCACCGCATGGGCGAGATTGAGCGAGGAAAAACCGGCGGTGGGGATGTTCACCAGAACGTGGCAGAGGCGGATTTCGTTGTTTTCAAGGCCCCGGTCCTCGCTTCCGAAGACGATGGCGGCCTCGTTTTCGCCCGTTATGGCCAAGAGCCTCTGGGCCAGGGCCGGAGGGGTAAGCCAGCTCTTTCTTATGCCCCCCACCCTGGCAGTGGCCCCGGCAACGAACCCGAAGGGTGCGAGCGCGGCTTCGGGGCTGTCGAAAATCTGAATGCTTTTAAGGATTTCCAGGCCGCTACCCGTGGCCATGCGTGCGGCCCGGTTGATGTCCCAGTTCTCTGGGCTCACGGCGATGAGGCGGGAAAGGCCCATGTTAGCCATTGCCCTGGCCGCCGCTCCCACGTTTTCGGGAATCTGCGGACGGCACAGGACAACGGCCACCCTCAACGGATCAATGGTATGAGGCATGGAGTTTAAGCCTGTTGCAGGGCAATCAGTTCCAGGGGAGTGAAAAAATAGGCGATTTCCACGGCTGCGGTTTCAGGGGCGTCAGAGCCGTGAACGGCGTTCTGCTCAACGTTTGTGGCATAAAGCTTACGGATGGTGCCGTCCTCAGCCTGGGCCGGGTTGGTGGCTCCCATCACCGCCCTGTAGCGGGCGATGGCGTCATCAGCCTCAAGCACCATCACCATGACAGGACCCTGGCGCATGAAATCGGTGAGGCTACCGAAAAAAGGGCGCTCCCTGTGGACGGCGTAGAATCCTTCCGCCTGGGCCTTGCTCATTTTAAGCATCTTGGCGGCCACGATGTTAAAGCCGTTTTTCTGAAGAAGGGCTATGATGTCTCCCATGTTGCCGTTTTTCATGGCGTCGGGCTTGATGATGGAAAGCGTGCGCTGGATCATTTTTCGTCCTTTTCTTTCTGTACAGGTTGAAGTTGTAAAAAGGGTCTCGATTGCCCGATTTTCTTCCGCCTGATACAACTTGCGCCCAAAGTTGTCAACAAAGGCTGTCGGATGAAAATCCACGAACAGAACCCGCCTTGTTGACTTTGGGAGGCCGCAAAATATACACTTTTACCGATACGATTTGTTTTCACTACCCAATCCGGGAGGATGACATGGAAAAAGGCATTCTTGAACGAATGGAGGCCGTGCAGGGCGATCTCACCAAAATGAAGGTTGACGCCATCGTGAACGCGGCCAACTCAAGCCTTCTGGGCGGGGGAGGGGTTGACGGGGCCATTCATCGGGCCGCAGGGCCGGAGCTTCTGGCCGAGTGCCGCAAAATAAAGGGCGGCTGCCCCACGGGCCAGGCCCGCATTACCAAAGGGTACAACCTGCCCGCCAAATTCGTGATCCACACCGTGGGGCCGGTCTATTCGGGAACGGAAAAAGACCCCGTGCTTCTGGCAAGCTGTTATCGCGAAAGCCTTACGCTGGCGGTGGAAAACGGCTGCAAAACCATCGCCTTTCCGGCCATTTCCTGCGGCGTTTACGGCTATCCCATATCCGAAGCCGCCGAAGTCGCAGTGGAAACCACAACGGAATTTCTGAAATCGGACGATTCCATCCAAAAGGTCTTTTTCGTCCTCTTTTCCGGGCCGCATCTTGCCATCTACAGAGATATTTTCAATAGCTTTTAGATTGTCTATAGAAAACAACATGTTGACTTGACAAGGCTTCGAGGTGCCCTATATTGAAAGTTATTCGCTTTCAAAAGCGAACAACCGGCCTGTCCCAAGGGCCGCAATATAATCCAAAGGAGCCATCCCATGCTGGAAGTCACCCCTTCGGCACACGAAAAATTTACCGAGTATTTCAAGGAACAGCCTGAGGTAAGCCCCATCCGGGTTTTCCTTAACCAGGGCGGCTGCGGCGGCCCGTCCCTTGCGCTCGCCCTGGACGACCCGCAGGTAAGCGATCAGGTTTTCAGTATCAATGGATTCACCTATCTTGTGGACAAGGAGTTTTTGGCAGCCGCCAAGCCCATAAAAATCGACTTTTCGCCCTTGGGTTTCGAGCTTTCCTCAAGCCTCGTCTTTGAACCGGGCGCAGGTTGCGGCGGTTGCGGCGGAGGCTGCGGAAGCGGCCACGATCACGAAGACGGCCACAGCCACGGTGAGGGTGATGGCCACGGCGGCTGCGGCTGCCATTAGAGAAGCCCTCGAAGATTTTCGGCCTTTTTCTATGGATTTGCGAAAAACTATTGACAAGATTCCTCCAAAGGTTATCTTTTAACCAACAGGTTTTTTCGGCCTGGGGGATAAAAGCCAACAAGGAGGCATCATGCTCGAAGTCACACCCTCCGCCCACGAAAGATTCGCGGAGTATTTCGCAAACCAGGATACGGTAAGCGCCATCCGGGTTTTCCTCAACCAACATGGCTGAGGCGGGCCGTCACTGGCGCTGGCTCTGGATGAGCCGCAGGCAAACGACCACGTGCTGGACATAAACGGCTTCACCTACCTCGTGGACAAGGAGTTCATGGAGCAGGCAAAGCCCATCAAGATTGACTTTTCGCCAATGGGTTTCGAGCTTTCCTCCGGCCTTGAGATTGCCGCTGGCGGATGCAAAAGCGGAAGCTGCGGCGGAAGCTGCGGATAGTTCAAAAATCTATGGATTCTGATCAAAACGGGGAAAGGGCCCAGCGGCCTTTTCCCCGTTTTTTTGGCCCATAGGGGGCCGCCAGTAAAACCCTTTTTGTTGGCCTGCCCCTTATCCCTCCCTTATCGCCGGTTCCGCCCGGTCCAGAATCGTCATAAGCCGTTTCATATTTAGGTGGTCCGAAAAATGCCTGGCCAGAAGATCGTACTGGCCCTGGCGGAAGGCATCGGCTGCGGCGGAATCGGGCGATGACAGCGATTCTTCCATATCCGGCCTCAAATCCGATAAAAACGCGTGGCAAAAGCCCGGCTGATCAAAGAGGCCGTGAAGGTAGGTCCCTATCACAAGGCCGTCAGGGGATGCGTGGCCGTCGGTCTCGCTTGCGGGCTCACCGTTTCTGGAGGAAATCCGGGCCGTGGGGGCGGGTTCCGAAAGGGCGCGGGTCCGGCCCATGTGGATTTCGTAACCGTCAATTGCGTAGCCGTTTGATATCCAGACCCCCTTGGAACGGGTGAGGATTTTTTCGGGCTGAAGTTCGGTTTCAACGTCGAGGAATCGAAGACCAACTGTGTCGCCCGGATCGCCTTCCAGGCCAAGGGGATCGCGGATAATATTTCCAAGCATCTGGTAGCCGCCGCAGACCCCCAGGATCCTCCCCCCACTGTCCCAGTAATCCCCTATGGCCCGGTCCCAGCCGGTTTCCCGCATCCAGCCGAGATCGCTCCTCACGTTCTTGGAGCCAGGAAGGATCACAAGGTCGCAGCCCGAAAGCGCACGGGGCTTTGAAAGATAATGTAGGCTCACGGCCTTCTGGCGGATGAGCGGGTTGAAGTCCGTGAAGTTGGATATGTGGGGAAGCCGGATCACTGCGATGTTGATTCGTCCGGGAACCGGCCCTGCCGGAGGATCGATTACGATGTCCAGGGGAAGGCCATCCTCTGAGTCGATTTCTATGTGCCGGAAATACGGCACAAGACCCAGAACCGGAAGGCCGGTGAACTCCTCGATGTAGCGGATGCCATCGTCGAAAAGCGCGGCGTCGCCCCGGAACCGGTTGATTATGAAGCCTTTTACGAGGCTTTTGTATTCTTCGGGAAGAATGTGCATGGTGCCGATGATCTGGGCGAAGACCCCGCCCCGGTCGATGTCGGCAACCAGTATCACCGGGGCTTTGGCGTACCCGGCCATGCGGAAGTTGACGAAATCGCGGCTTAAAAGGTTCATCTCGGCGCAGGAGCCCGCGCCTTCCATGATTATGAGATCGTGTTCCGACCTCAGGCGGTCCAGGCTTTCCTTGGCCTTTTCAAACAGGGGCAGGGTGTCTTTGAAATAATCCGCAGCCTTGCGGTTTCCTATGGGGCGGCCCTGCACCACCACCTGGGCCCCGGTGTCCGTGGCGGGTTTCAACAGAACCGGGTTCATGTCCACGTGGGGAGCAACACGCGCCGCCTCGGCCTGGACCACCTGGGCCCGGCCCATCTCGCCGCCAAGCCCGGTGACATGGCTATTGTTGGACATGTTCTGGGCCTTGTACGGGGCGACATTCACCCCCAGGTCGGAAAATATCCTGCACAGGGCCGCCACGGTGACGCTCTTTCCCACGTCCGAGCCGGTTCCAAGAACGGCGAGGCAGCGGGCTGAATTTTCTTTCTCGTTCACGGCTAATCCTTCAAACCGGCGGTGGAGGCTTGATTTATCGATAAAAACGTCCGGGCATGGAGACGGGCCTATGGCTGCCTCATCTCAGCTTTCGATTCCCTTTCTGGCGATTACTCCGCGCTGGTAGTAATGCCTCACCTCCCGCATTTCGGTCACAAGGTCCGCCCTGTCCAGAATTTTCGGGTCGGCCCTTCTTCCGGTGATGACAAGTTCAACGCCTTCGGGTTTCTGGTCCATAAGCGAAAGCAGGTCATCGGCGGAAAAAAGGTTGAAGAACACCGCTATATTGGCCTCATCCAGGATCACAACCCTGTATTCACCAGATATCAGCGCCTTCCGGGCGTCCTCCAGGCCGTCTTTACCCGCCCTGACGTCCTCCTCCGTTGGCTTGTTCCTTATGAAGCAGCCAAGGCCGTACTGTTTTACCGTTATGAGGTCGGAAAAGCGCTCGAACGCCTCTATTTCGCTGTAGCGCATCCCCTTCACGAACTGGGCCACAAAGACCCTGAGATTCGCGGCCGCCGCCCGCATGGCAAGCCCGAAGGCTGCGGTGGTCTTGCCCTTGCCGTCCCCGGTGTAAACCTGGATGTAGCCCCTGTCCCAGAAATCCTTTTCATCGGCCATGATTTTCTCCTTCTTCTTTTCCTCCAAAGGCCGCCGTTTCGCGCAAAACCCCGGCCTTGGGGGCGGGAACCGGACTCGAAGGGCGCAGCCGGGCGATTTTTCACCGGAACAAAAAAATCCCCGAACCCTTGCGACCAAGGTTCGGGGATGCCGTTTTTCATCCGCGAAAAAAATTTCGACCGCCCGTTTCCCAGTCCGCGAGGAAACGGCCAACCACTGCGGCAAGCAGGTCTTCCGGCTTCCGGCTCGCTCTACTCGCTGCGCCTTCCCGTCGATAACGACAGTGGCGTGGTGCAGCTTTCGTCCCCGGTTACGGCGGCGGGACCGCGACGGACTTGCACCGTCTTCCCTATAAAGGCCCTGTGGGCCGCTTGCATGTCTATGCTTTTACTAACCGGCGGATGCCTGAAAGTCAAAGGTAATTTTTTGGAAGCAGCCCTTTCCCGCGCCAATAATTCGGGTTCTTCCCCGTAGACTTTTAAACGAACGGGCTTCGGATTTCAGGAAGAGCAGAGATTGTCCCAAAATCCGGAGCCTGTGGGTTTGATCACCTTTGACAATAATGTTGCTTGACACACGTGGCATGTTGAATATAAGTTCAGCATCAAATTTTTTCATGTTAAACACCCGCAATCCGCCGTAAGGCGCGGCTGCGTATTTTTTCACGGGCCGACAGAGGAAGAAACGCGACGGCGCGCGGGGCTTTACGGACTTTGCCATTATTTTTTGCCGACCCGGCTCCGGGCAAAATACCGGAGACGCCGGCGTTTTTTCCTCGCTTAAAAAAGACATCCATATCGTTTTCAAAGGTGCGCTTTCGCACAACCTATGCCAAGGGGGCTTTATGAAATCCGTTTTCGGGCCGAAAGTTCTTCTTCTCGCTGCCTTCACCTGCCTGATCCTTCTCGCGGCCCTGCCCGGCGCGGCCCTGGCCGTTAATGAAACCATCCGCGTTTCGGTGAATTCATCCGGTGAAGAAGGTAACTCCAATAGTGGAACGCCTTCGGTTTCCGCTGATGGTCGTTATGTAGCCTTCATGTCCTCTGCAAAAAATTTGGTTGCGGATGCAGCCAATATCCAAGATATCTTTGTTAAGGACATGCAAACCGGAGCCATTATTCGCGTTTCAGAGGTTTCACCTGGAGTTCCCTCTGAATGGGGTGCCAAAGAGCCTTCTATTTCCGCTGATGGGCGCTTCGTGTCCTTCACATACCTTACGCCAGATCCAGATAGTCCCGGAAGATATCTTAATTGGATTAGGGTGTTCGATACCCAGGAAGGTGTCGGCACTGAGCTAGGTGGAGGTGAAACTTCTTCAATTTCTGCAGATGGCCGTTATGTAGCTTTTGATTATGGCCCTATTTACGTATACGATATGCAAACCGGTCGCAGTTCTGTTGTATCAAAGAGTCCAACGGGAAATGCTGCTAATCTTCCCACCGGAAATCCTTCCATCTCAGCAGACGGACGATATGTGGCCTTCTGGTCCGAGGCAAATAACCTGGTTCCTGGTGACCCCGGAACCCTTGCAGATATTTTCGTTTTTGACAGGCAAACCGAGGTCACAACCTGCGTTTCAATGGACCCGTCAGGCACTCAATTTGCAAATGGACAATGTACAGCACCCTCAATTTCCGCAGACGGACGCTACGTGGCTTTCATGTCCTCGGCGAACAACCTTATTCCCAACGATGTCCTTGACACGTCGAAGGACATTTTCGTTCATGACATGTTAACCGGCGTCACCACTCTGGTTTCCAAAGACTCAAGCGGAAACAAAGCAGCCTCTGAGTGTAATTATCCTTCCATTTCCGCTGATGGCCGATATATCGCTTTTTCATCCTATGCATTTCTGGCTACCAATGACAACAACGACAATATGGACATATATGTCCGTGATATTCAACTGGGCACCACCACCCTTGTCTCCAATACTTTAGAGGGATGGGCGGGGAGCGGCAAATCCTGTGTAATGTCCTCAAACGGTCAATACGTCGCTTTTTCGTCCTTTGACCCTTACATAGTTCTAAACGATAACAACGGACTATCCGATATTTTTATAAAGGACTGGGAAATGGGCGCTATAAAAATGACCATTGCCCCCAGCTATTTGATACCCTCGACAACGCAGTCCTGGTGCCTGGACGACAAAGATTGGTATAATGAAAACCAGCTGGTAACCGGTGTGACCGTGGGGCACCACTTCATCAGGTTCAAGTCTGTTACGGATTGGATTCAACCGCAGATACTGCATATAGACATCCCCGCCGGGGAGATCACTTACCTCACCGGAACATACCACCAGGAAGGCTCTTTGAACGTTACGATTTTCCCTGGAGCCGCCGTAAACGCAGGCGCTCTCTGGACTTTGGACGGAGTAAACTGGTATCCCAGCGATACGACGCTGCACAACCTCCTGGTGGGCCAGTACACAATTACATACAAATCGCTTGACCTCTGGAACACTCCGGCCAGCCAGACAGTAACCGTCAAAAACAAGCCGGTCGCGTGCGCCAGCGCCACATACACTCCCAAACCCGGCTCGGTGAAGGTGACGCTAAGCCCCCAGGCCGCCATAGACGCAGGGGCTCGCTGGAGGCTGGACGGCGGTGCATGGCAGCAAAGCGGCGACACTGTAAACAATATCCCCATAGGCCAGCACACAGTTTCCTATTTGTCGCCCAACGGCTACAACACGGTTCCGAATTGCGTTGTGAACATATACTCATGCCAGACCGCAACCGCTTCGGCCAAATACATTTTAAGCCCCAGCCTGAAGGTTCTGATCTCACCCCAGGCGGCGATAAACGCCGGGGCAAAATGGCGGGTGGACTCCTCGCCCTGGCAGTCGAGCGGCGCAAGCCTCACCGACCTTGCACCAGGGCCGCACTCCATCACTTTCAACACCGTTGCCAACTGGACCCCGCCCTGCCGCCAGATAATCTACCTGACGGAGGGCCAGCCTTCCACCACCACCGGAATTTACACGGTCCCATCCACCATAAGGGCCTTGAGGGTGACCATCGAACCCCAGGCTGCGGCGGCGGCCGGGGCCAGATGGCGGGTGGACTCCTCGCCCTGGCAGACAAGCGGAACGACGCTGACCGGCCTTTCCGTGGGGCAGCACACGGTGAAGTTCAACATCATACCGGGCTGGGTAACCCCTCTCAACAAAACGGTTGCCATCAGCTCCGGCACAACTGCCTGCACCACCGGCGTATACGCGGCAATTCAGCCCCCAGGAGCCCTGAACGTGACCGCCCTGCCCCAGGCGGTGATCGGCAAGGCTTACTGGCGGGTGTTCGACGGCGCGTTTGAAACGCCCTGGCGGGCCGCAGGAACTGGGCCGATCAACGTGCCTGCGGGCGAGCACACCGTTTTTTTCAGTGACCTTGCGGGCTTTGTCACGCCTGCCAGCCAGACCGTTACGGTAATCGCCGGTCAGACACTCAACCTCACCGGCACATACACCATCGCGGCGACAACCACCGGAACCCTTACGGTAAGCCTTGCCCGCCCCATGGCCATGGGAGCCCAGGCCCGCTGGCGCGTCTACGACGGCCCGTCCGGCTACTCGTCGAACTGGCTCTACATGGGAGCAAGGCTTTTGAAGGTTCCCACGGGCCAGCACACGGTGGTCTTCAAACCGGTTCCGGGCTGGGTAACCCCCAGCGACCAGACCGTAACCATCACCGTCGGCCAGGACACTAAGGCGACAGCCACCTACACCCGTTAACAGGCTGTCGAAAAACGCGACCGGCAGTGTTCGCGCGTCAAAGCCAATTCCGTCACGTACCTTTAGTACGCTTGACTCATTGGCTTTTCGCACGCCTTGCGGCTCATCGTTTTTCATCAGCCTGTATGGTTGGTGTTTTTCAACAGCCTGTTAACCGGTCAGAAATAGCCACGTAAAACAGAAAGGCCCTACCCATAAACGGAGAGGGCCTTTTTTTTTACAGCGTGAACCGCTTTCAATCAGCCTGCCTTGACGGCCTTCCTCACTCCGAAGGCCCGCCGGTAATACGAGTCGTTCAAGCCGCCCCAATCCTCTTTTCCTTCAAGAAAATCGAAGGCGAAAGCGGACGAGGAATCACGGGGCTCCGCCCAGACCGACCAGCCCTTGATTTTGAAAGCCGGGTCCATGTTCCTTTCGCCCACGTTCTTCCGATACAGGGAGCCCAACTCCTTCTGGGAGGGCATCCGCCATTTTCCCCCGGCGATGCTGCAATCGGCCACCCAGGCCACGGCGGCTTCATAGGTGGTGTCGAAGTCCTTACCCGCAACCCATTCAAGGCCAGTCAGGGAATCCGAAATCACGCCGTCCGCAGAAACGGAGAACCGTGTCGCGCCGGTGGCCAGATCGGAAACCAGGGTGCCAGCCTTCGTATACGCGGCGGTAATGACAAAAGGCTTTATCATCAGGGCCGTTTCGCCGTCCGGGCCGGACTCGGCCACAACGCTTGCGCTTGTGGTCCACTTTTCCGACCGCAGCGTCAAAACATATTTGGACAGGGGATACATCTTCCCGAAATTAAAGGTTCCGGAAGCGTCCGTTACAGCCTCGAACTCCGAGTAGCCCTTCAAGGGCTTTTCCATCCTGGCCAATACCGAGACGCCAGCCACCGGTTTTCCAAGGCCGTCCACCACCTTGCCTTCAAGCCCCGCGCCCTTTTCCTTGTTTCCGCAACCGAAAAGACAAAACACCAGTGACAAAAAAACAAGCCCGGCAATTTTTCCTGCGCTCATGCCTCTCCTCCGTTCGCCTCATGATCTCACGTGAATCGCCCCATAACCGCCGTATGGGAATCATGTTTATCACGTACAAAACCGATTTCAAGCACCTTTTGAGGCATTTTTCATGCGGGCGGTTCCCTTTGCCAACACATGTGTTCCGATCCGAAGTTGACAGTTTTCCGAAATACAGATAATATTAAAGTTTAAGGCCCATTGGACACAGGCCTTTCGAGGGACACATGAATTCAGTTTCTTCTTTCATCTTCGCCCCCTTCACAAGCCTGGGACGAGCCTTTCTCGGCCTCATTTCCGAGATGGGGCGCTTGTTCCTTTTTTTCACGTACAGCTTTGCCTTCATCTTCACCTGGCCCTTTCCCTGGCGCAAGACCCTGTCCCAGGTCGATTTCATAGGGGCCCGCTCCTTTTTCGTCATCTTCCTCACCGCCCTTTCCACCGGCATGGTGCTTGGCCTTCAGGGCTATTACGCCCTTGCCGGTTTCGGCTCCGAAGGGCTTTTGGGCGCAACCGTGGCCAATACCCTTATCCGGGAGATGGGTCCGGTTCTCACGGCCATCATGGTGACCGCCCGTGCCGGAAGCGCAATGGCCGCCGAAATCGGGGTCATGCGGATTTCCGAGCAGATAGACGCCCTGGAAACAATGGAGATCAACCCGGTGCGTTTCCTGGTCACCCCCAGGCTGGTTGCGGCGCTTTTCTCCATGCCCCTTCTCACCGCGATTTTCGACGTCGTTGGGATAGTGGGCGGATACCTTTCAGGCTCCATGCTCTTGAAGATGAATCCGTACCTGTATTTTTACCGGGTGGAAAACTCCATAAACATGGATGACGTTACGGGCGGATTCATCAAGTCCGTGGTGTTCGCGGTGGTGGTGATAGTGGTGTGCTGCTATTCGGGCTACAACACGCACAGGCGAAAGGACGCCTTCGGCGCGAGAGGCGTGAGCAATTCAACCACAAGCGCGGTGGTCACGTCCTGCGTCCTTATCCTGGTAAGCGATTACGTGCTTACCTCGTTCATCCGGTGACCCAATGGACCAGCCCATCATAGAACTCAAGAACGTCAAAAAGAGCTTCGGGGAGTCCCTTGTTCTCAAAGGGGTCAACCTTTCCATCTACAAGGGCCAGATAACCACCGTCATCGGAAAGAGCGGCGGCGGCAAGTCTGTGCTTTTAAAGAATATAATCGGCCTTCTTACACCGGATGAGGGTGAAATCCTTTTTGAAGGAAAAGCCAAATCGTCCATGACCAAGGCCGAAAAGCAGGCCTGGCGCAGGAGGATCAGTTACGTCTTCCAGGGCACAGCCCTGTTCGATTCCATGACCATATTCGAAAACATAGCCCTGCCGCTTTCGGAAAAAAGGCGGACTCCCAAAGACAAAATCCGGCTGGCCGTCATGGAGCGCATGGAGCAGTTAGACATAACATCCATTGCCGACAAGTACCCGTCCCAGATATCGGGCGGCATGAAAAAGCGAGTGGGCCTTGCCCGCGCCCTGGTGACCGGCCCGGAGATAGTGCTCTTCGACGAGCCGACGACCGGCCTTGATCCCATCAGGAAGAGCGCCGTCCTCGCCATGATAAGCGATTACCAGAAGAGGTTCGGGTTCACCGGGGTAGTGGTGAGCCACGAGATACCCGACATCTTCTTCATCTCCCAGCGAGTGGCCATGCTGAACGACGGGATGGTGCATTTCGAGGGCTCGCCCGACGCGCTCCAGGCTTCCGGCGACCCGACCATCCAGCGGTTTTTGAGGGGCATCGAAACCCCCCACGACAATCTCACGGAACTGAGCACCAGGGCGCAGATCCAACACCGCTATCATGCTGAGATGGACCAGTTGACGCGCCACGAAACGGCCTTTTCGCTCGCCATGTTCACCATAGAAAACCTTGCCTCGGTGCCGGACCACGCGGGCCACGTAACGGGCCAGACCGTGCTTCGCAACTTCGCCCAGGAACTGAAGCGCCATTTAAGGCCCTCGGACACCTGCGCGCGATTCGGCATGGACAGGATTCTGGCTGTCCTGCCCAACACGGGCCAGGACGAGGCCAAGGGCCTTTTGTCGCATGTTCTGTCCGTGATGGACAAGAGCCGCATAGTGGATTCGGACATGGCCAAGGCCATGTGCCTGTCGGTCCGGGCGGACGTGGTTCAGGCCACGGAGGAATCCACCATCCAGGACATACTGGCCAGCGCAGAGTCGGCGGGCCCTCATACCGTGGTGCAGAGCGTGTGCTGAAATCAAGAGGATGTCTTGACGCCAAGGCGGAAGCAGACAGCAGCGGAATCGGAAAATGAAAAATAACACACTTGCAACAACCATAGGCCTCTTTGTGTTCATCGGCCTTCTTTGCGTGGGCTATCTCACCATAAGGCTTGGGAAGGTTGAATGGTTCGGCGGGGAAACCTACCGCATCCACGCCCGGTTTTCCTCGGTTTCCGGGCTCAAGAAGGGCGGGGCCGTGGAAATCGCGGGCGTCCAGGTGGGTCAGGTGGACGAAGTCGATCTCGACCAGGAACGCATGGCGGCGGACGTGTGGATGAAAATCCGCAAGGGCGTGAAACTGGACGAGGAGGTCATCGCCTCCATCAAGACTGCGGGCCTTATAGGAGACAAGTACATCAAGCTCACTCCAGGCGGTTCGGAAAGGCTTCTCGGAAACGGAGGGGCCATTACGGAAACCGAGCCCGTCATGGACATAGAGGAACTCATCGGCAAGTACGTTTTCGGAAGCGCAGAAAATTAGATTACATGGCCCGCCGCTTGCGGGGCCAAGGACTGTATTATTGCCGGGCGGAAAGGCTCACAGCATGAAAAAACTTCTGATCATCGCGTCCCTGGTATTACTGATACTGGCCGGCGCTCACAGGGCGTGGTCCTCTGCGCCCAACCCGACCGAATTCCTGAGGGCCCCCTTGAACGAGGTCATGAGAATACTGACCGACCAGAAATACCAGGGAAAAGACCAGGCCACGAAAGACCGCCAGCACGAAGCTCTCTGGAAGATAATCAACCAGGTGTTCGACTTCACCGAGGTTTCCAAAAGGACCCTGGCCCGGAACTGGACCAGGTTTTCCGTGGCGGAGCGCCAGCAGTTCCGCGACCTGTTCTCGGAGCTTCTGGGCAACATCTACATCGAGCAGATTCAGCGCTCCTTCGAGGGCGAAAAGGTCGTTTTTTCCGGGCAGGAGATGCTCGCAGCCGACAGGGCCGAGGTGAAGACCAGGGTCCTTCTTCAGAACGGAACTCTTCCCATCGATTATTCCGTCATTAAAAAAGGGGACAAGTGGCTGGTCTATGACGTGAAGGTGGAGGGCGTGAGCCTGGTCAAAAACTACCGCACCCAGTTCAACCAGATGCTCCTCCAGGACCCGCCTTCAAAGGTGCTCGCCTCGCTTAAGGACAAGCTTGCAAGGCAGAGGCGGGGGGAAAAGCTGCCCGAATGAGACCCTCCCTGAAAACGATCCTGTCCGCTGGCCTGATGGCTGCGGCGCTTTCCTTGAGCCTTGTTGTTCTTTCCGGACAGGCCGTGGCCGAAGAACCGGCTTCATCCATTTCAACCGGGGTCCACAAGGCGGAGGATGGCCTGGATTCCGGGGCTGCGCTTCCCGCCGGGCCGCCCTCCGCCGACGCCGGGCTTACGGATGAAAACCTCGATTTCCTTGATGAGGAAGGTGAAAACGGGGCTGTCGGCAAGGGCCTTGCCGACCCCCTGGAGCCCTTCAACAGGGCTGTTTTCAAGTTCAACGACAAGCTGTATTTCTGGGTTTTGAAGCCCGTAGCAAAAGGCTACGGAAAGGTCGCGCCCCAGCCCGTCCGCAAGGGCGTGAAAAACTTCTTCGGCAACCTTGCCTTTCCCGTGCGCTTCGTCAACTGCGCGCTCCAGGGAAAGGGCCGGGCCGCCGAGGGGGAGCTTGCCCGTTTCATGGCCAACTCAACTTTCGGCTGCCTGGGTTTCATTGACCTTGGGGAGAAGCACCCCGAACTCGCCCCGCCGGACCCCGAAGACGCCGGCCAGACCCTTGGCAGGTGGGGCCTTGGGGACGGCTTTTACCTGGTGCTGCCCTTTTTTGGGCCAAGCACCGCCAGGGACGCCTGCGGCACTGCCGTGGACAAATTTTTTTTGACGCCGACATCGTATGTCGAGCCCCTGGAGGCTTCCATGGGCATTTCAGCCTTCGAGAAGTTAAACGGCATCTCCCTTTCCATCGGTGAGTACGAAACCATGAAAGACGCGGCCTTCGACCCCTACACATCGGCCCGTGACGCATACATGCAGTACAGGAAAGTGCGTCTTTCAAAGTAGGTTGGGCGCCCGATTTTGGCCAAAGCATCCCGATCCGGTTTCCATGGAAGGAAATTCAAGATTATCCGGTAAATAAGTGCTTGACCGGAAAGTGCGCCTCGTGGCATAAATATGATGTTCAAGTCCATTTCCAGTCAAAAGAAGCGTTCACTGTTGTTCCGGCCCGTTTAAGGGCCCGAATTCGTGGCCTTGCGCCTGAAACAGAAATGAAGGACGGGTGAGATCATGATGCCCTTTTTCAAGGCCAAAAGGACCGTTGCCGCGACGGCTTTCATCCTTGTCGCATTTTTCCTGTGCGCGATGCTCACCTCCTGCTCCTTCATGGGCTACCGGGCAAAACCCCAGGAAGTGGCCCCGGAGCGCCCCATCGCCAAGCTGGTGCATCACACCGGCACGGTGATACTGAAGGTGCGCGGCAAATGGGGGGTGCTGCCCACGCCCAACCTGCCGCTTTATTCCGGCGACAAGATCGTGACCCTGGACGGCACGGCCCTCATCGGATATCCGGACGGGGCAAGGGTGAGCCTGTGCACGGACTCCAACCTCACCATCACCCAGCAGTTGCAGGAATGGACGCCCTTCCGCACCAAGCGCTTCATTGACCGGAATTTCGTCCTTCTGGCGGGCCGCCTTTTCTTCCAGACGGGCCGGGAAAAAATCCAGCACCATTTCATAACCCCCCAGACCATCATCGGCGTGTTCTTTGGCCGGGGCAACGTCAGCGTGGATTCCAAGCAAAAGACCTGGATTATAATGGACAAGGGAAGGGCCATTTTCAAAATAGGCGAATACAAGAAAGGTTTCGCCCCCCTGGTTTCCCAGGCAAAGGCCGACAAAGCTCCGCTACTCCAGGCCGTCCTGGCCGCCGAGATAGCGTCCAGCCAGGCGGAACTGGCCGCTGAGGAGAACGAGGCCGGAAACATGAGCGCGGCCCAGAAAAGCTGGTACATGGCCCAACGGGATGAAAAATCCGCCTTGGAGGTTATAAAAGCCGCCTCCATCCTGGAAAAATATCACCCGGAGGCTTTTACCCTCAAATGGGCCAGGCGCGAAATGAAGATGGCCCGTCTTATGGTAAAGGACGCCGGGTACAAGAAAAAGCAGGCTATCGAGGCGGGCGCGGTGGTTCCGGGAACCGAGATGCCGGATACGTCCAAAGACGCCGTCCGGGTGGCTCCGGCTGCCTCCTACGGCAACTCCCCTGAGAATCTGGCTCCCCTGCCGGATGCGCCCGTGGCGACGCCCGGAGAGGAAGCTCCCGCGCCTGCGCCCGCAGTGGAAGCCCCTGCTGTAGCGCCCGAAGCCGAATCCCCGGCGGCTGAGCCTGAAGCAGCGGCACCGGTTGAAGAAACTCCTGCGGCTGAGCCAGAAGCAGCTCCTATTCCTGTGACCCCTGCTGCGGACTCGGCTCCTGCGTTGCCCAAGCGCTACAGAATTTTATTACCAATATCCGACGGCGGGGTCAGGAGTTTGGTCGGCGGCACCGCGCAAAGCAGAATTTTCTGCAACAGTTCCGCAGCGTCCACGACCTCCTGACGGAACCCTTCACGATGAATTTTGCCGGAAGGTCGCGCGTCTGCGGCCTTCCGGTTTTTTATGCGGCGGCTCATGGGTTGCCCTCAAGAATTCAGAGCATCCTGGGGAGAAATTGAAAAATGTCTGACTGCATAGTGGCCATTGACCAGGGAACCACCGGAACCACGGTTTTGGTCCTGGATACCGAAGCCAACGTGCTTGGCAGGGGTTACAAGGAAATCACCCAGTATTATCCCCAGCCCGGCTGGGTGGAACACGACCCGGAGGAAATCTGGCAGTCGGTGATCACCGCCGCCAATGCGGCAATGCAGGCCGCCATGATCCCTAAGAGCCGGGTAAAGGCCATAGGCATCACCAACCAGAGGGAAACAGTGGTGGTGTGGGACAGGGCCACGGCAAAGCCCTGCCGTAACGCCATTGTCTGGCAGTGCCGCCGCACCGCCCCCTTGACCGAAAAGCTGAGGGAAATGGGCCACGAGGCCCTTTTCACCAGGCGCACCGGGCTTCTTCTGGACCCCTATTTTTCCGGCACCAAGCTCAACTGGTTTTTGGAAAACACTCCGGGCATGAGGCAGGACGCCGAGGCGGGAAGGCTCGCCGCCGGAACCATAGACTCATGGCTCATATACCGCTTGACGGGCGGGAAATCCCACGCAACCGACGTCACCAACGCTTCGCGGACCCTTCTCATGGACCTTGCCTCCCACAAGTGGGATGCGGAACTCTGCGGCATCCTTGACGTGCCCATGAAAATGCTGCCCGAAATCCTCTCGTGCGACGCAAGGTTCGGCGAAACCCAAGGCGTTTCCTGCTTTCCGGACGGCGTCCCGGTGGCGGGCGTGGCGGGCGACCAGCAGGCGGCCCTGTTCGGGCAGGCGTGCTTCTCGCCCGGCGAGGCCAAGTGCACCTTCGGCACGGGGGCCTTCATGCTTTTGAACACCGGCGAAAAGCCGGTTGCCAGCACCCACAGGCTTCTTACCACCGTTGCATGGAAAAGGGGCGACAAGGCATACTACGCCCTTGAAGGCTCGGCCTTCATAGCGGGAGCCCTGGTCCAGTGGCTCAGGGACGGGCTCGGCCTCATCAAAAAGGCCAAGGAGATAGAGGCCCTCGCCAGAAGCGTGCCTGATTCCGGCGGCGTGGTCCTGGTCCCTGCCCTGGCCGGCCTTTCCGCCCCCTACTGGCGGGCGGACGCAAGGGGCCTCATCTGCGGCATATCGAGGGCCACCACCAAGGAGCACCTGGCGCGGGCGGCCCTGGAGGGAATCGCCCTCCAGAACGCCGAAATACTCACCGCCATGGAGGCCGACGCGGGATTCAAACTAAAGGCCCTCAAGGTGGACGGCGGGGCTTCCTCCAACAACCTTTTGATGCAGCTTCAAAGCGACTACTTAGGATGCCGCATAGTGCGGCCCAAAATGCTGGAAACCACGGCCCTTGGAGCCGCCTTCCTGGCAGGGCTCGGAAGCGGGCTCTACAGGGACACGGGCGACATCGAACAGGCGTGGAAAACCGACAGGGTTTTCGACCCTGAAATGGACGAGGCTGGCCGGGGGAAAATTCTGGCCAGGTGGCGGGAAGCCGTTTCAAAGGCTTGACAAGATTAGACCCGAATATCGAAGGGGGGCCATTCCGGCCCCCCTTCCTTTTTCACAAATTATCCCTTTCGGGTTCAGTCGGAAAACTTCCAGGTGGTTCCGGCTGGCCCGTCCTCGATCAAAACCCCCATTTCCTTCAGGCGGTTTCTAACCTCGTCCGCCGCCTTGAAATCCCTGGCCTTGCGGGCAGCGGCGCGCTCGGCGATCAGCCGCTCGATCCGGGCAGTATCCACTGATGACCTTTCCGCGTGAGCCTCTTTTCGAGACTCGAAGTATGCCGCCGGATTCTGGGAAAAAAGCCCCAGAAGCCCGCCCATCTCCCTTATGTCTTTTAACAAAATCGATATTTCGGATAATTTGCCCGCTTCGTCCATCAGGCGGTTGGCGTAGCGCACCGCTTCGAACAACACTCCAAGGGCCGCAGCAGTGTTAAAATCGTCATCCATCGCCTCCCGGAACTTGATGGGATAGTTGGCCCAGGAGCCCGATCCGGAAACAGCGGAATGGCCGGTCAGTTCTTGGCCCCGCAGGAGGCAGGCGTAGAGACGGTCCAGACCGCTCGCCGCGTCGTTCATGGCCGCATCCGAAAAATCCACCGGCCCCCGGTAGTGCTTTGAAAGAAGGAAAAGCCTTATGGATTCCGGGTGGTATTTTTTGAGCGCCTCGCCCACGGTGAAGAAGTTCCCCAGGGACTTGCTCATCTTTTCAGAATTCACATTCACGAAGCCGTTGTGCATCCAGTATTTCACGAAGGTTCCGCCGAAAGCGGCCTCTGACTGGGCGATCTCGTTTTCGTGGTGGGGAAAGATGAGGTCGCTTCCGCCGCCGTGGATGTCGAAGCTGTGCCCAAGCCTTTCACGGCTCATGGCCGAGCATTCTATGTGCCAGCCGGGCCGCCCCGGCCCCCAGGGGCTTTCCCAGGAGGGTTCACCGGGCTTGGCGCTCTTCCACAGGGCGAAATCAAAGGGGCTCTCCTTGCGCTCGTCAATGTCCACCCTGGCTCCCACCTCCATATCGGCGAGCTTCCGGCCCGACAGCCTGCCATAAGCGGGAAAGGCTTCCACCCTGAAATACACGTCCCCGTCCACAACATAGGCCGCACCCTTTTTCAGAAGCTCGTTCACCACCTCGATTATGGGGCCTATGAACTCGGTGGCCTTGGGCTCGAAGGTGGGCCGCAGAACACCCAGGGCGTCCATGTCCGAGTGGAACTCGTCGATGTAACGATTGGCAAGGGCATTTGGCTCCTCGCCCCTTTCGGCGGCCCGGCGTATGATCTTGTCGTCCACGTCGGTGAAATTCCGCACATAGGTCACCTTGTAGCCGGATGCCACAAGATGCCTGTACACCACGTCGAAGACCACAGCGCTTCTTGCGTGGCCCATGTGGGCGGAATCATAGACCGTGGGCCCGCAGACGTACATGCGCACAACTCCGGGCTCGTTGGGGACGAATTCCTCTTTTTTGCGCGTAAGGGTGTTATGGACGAATAAAGGCATGAATCACTCCTTGAAAGCAGCCTGTTCAAAAATCATCGCCACGCACCCTCGCCCCTGCCCACAAAGCCGAGTTCCTCGGTGGTGGTGGCCTTCACGTTGACCTTGTCGGCGGATATTCCAAGTATTTCCGCCATATTTTTCCGCATAGCCTCACGAAACGGGGCGATCTTGGGAGCCTCGGCGATTAAGGTGGCGTCCACGTTGCCCACGCGATACCCATTTTCGGCCAGAAGGGCCACGGTGCTGGCAAGAAGCTCGGTGGAGGCGATTCCACGAAAAGCCTCGTCCGAATCCGGAAAATGCCTGCCGATGTCCCCAAGGCCCGCAGCCCCCAAAAGGGCGTCGCATACTGCGTGAAGAAGAACGTCGGCGTCCGAATGGCCCAGAAGCCCCATGGAAAAGGGGATGGCGACCCCGCCCAGCACCAGGGGGCGGCCCTTCACCAGCCTGTGAACGTCGTAGCCCATGCCCACGCGCATTTTAAAAGTCCTTTCAAGCCCAAAACGCGCCGCCGTTCAGGCGCAAAACCCATCGGGGCAGCACTGCCCAAGAATCCGAAGTCCGTTGTCCCGGAACACCCTGTCGTAAAAATCCTGGGGAAGGCCAAGGGCCTTCAAGTTTTCGATCTCGGTTTTCCGGGGCATTATTAGATTCGGGAAGTCCGAGCCGTAAACGATGCGCTCCCGGTTTTTCAGAAGCCTTTCTGGTCCCTGGTCGTAGCTTATGCCCGGCAGAAAGGAAAAGGAAGTGTCCATCACAAGGCTCTTATGGCTTTCCAGAAAATCCATAAACACACCGTACTCCAGCCCTCCCATGTGGGCTATGTTGGCGGGTATTTCAGGGTAGCGGTTAAGCACCTTTTCAAAATGAGCCGCCCCCACGAAGGGGTTTCCCACGGGCCCGGTCCCCACGTGGAAAAGGATGCGCTTATTTTTCTCCATCACAAGCTCGTAAAGCGGAAAAAGCCTCTCGTCATGCGGATAAAAATTCTGAACAAGAAGCTGGAGCTTCACCCCCATCACCTTTTTGTGATCCATCATGGAGGCGATTTTTTCCAGCCCGCCGTCATCATCGGGATGAAAGGCGCAGAAGCAGAAGACGTTTTCGCTGTTGTCGAGAACCTCCCGGTTGAACGCGTTCAACGCGTCGGCCACGCCCTTCTTATGGGCGTAATTGGAGTAAACGACGTATTTTACGCCCTTTTCCCGAAGATAATCAACCGCCTCCCGCCAGTACAGGCGATGGATCACGTCCCAGCCGTAATCGGCGATGAACCTTTTCCAGATGGCATCGAAAAGCCGGTCCGGGAAAAGGTGGACGTGGAAATCCACCATGTTTTCCGGAAGTATGGCCGCCTTGTCGCTCATGCAAAAGTCCCGTAAGCCCCGTGGGGCCGGCCCGTTTGAATCCCCAGTAAAAAGCCCTGCCTTATGTTTATGTTACGGGCGCGTTTCCGCGTCAAGGGCAATTATCCTGTTGAGCGCATATCTGTCTCATGCTATGGGATTAAACGTGTGAAAAAGCCGGGCCGAAATTTAAGGAAATGAATTGGCCCCCAGTACAAGGCCGAAAGAGCCGCCATGCCCGACCCAGCCCCTGCCTTGCCTGAATGTTTCGCCGACATGGACAAGGTGTTTCCCATGGGACCGGAGGGCCTCCGGGTCGCGCCGGAAGAATGCCTTGCCTGCGTCCACAAAACCGGCTGCCTTAAGGCCGCGCTTGAAAAAGAGCACGAAAAGGCGGTTACGCCGAAAAGCGAGAGGCCGCCCTGTTTTTCCGACATTGAGAAGGTTTTCCCCAAGGGACCCGACGGCCTTAGGAGTTCGCCCGAAGAATGTTTCGCCTGCGAGCATAAAACTTTGTGCCTGAAGGCGGCCCTGTCGGGAAGAAAAGGCATTGAGTTCGAGAACGAGCGGGTCGATCGCGCCCATGAGGCTGGAAACATAGGGTTTCTTGCCCGGTGGAGCAGAAAGAAATCACTCAGCCGGAGGCTTTCCGAAAAGCCTTCCCAAAATAAATAACACTGGAGAACAAACAGGAATGCTCACGGTAAAGGACGTTGACATAAAGGGGAAGACCGTTTTCGTGAGGGTGGACGTGAACGTGCCGTTAGACTCCAGCGGCGCCATAAGCGACGACACCCGCATAAGGGCCGTGATCCCCACCATCAATTACATTCTGGACGAACAGGCCAAGGTTATCATCGCCTCCCACATGGGACGCCCGGGCGGCAAGGTCGATCCCAAGTATTCCCTTGCCCCGGTGGCCCGAAGGTTCTCGCGCCTCTTGAACAAGCCCGTGAAACTGGCCCCGGACTGCATAGGCCCTGAAGTGAAGGCGATGGTTGAGGCCATGCAGCCCGGCGACGTCATACTTTTGGAAAACCTCCGCTTTCACAAGGCCGAGACCGAAAACAACGACGAGTTCGCCAAAGAGCTTGCGAGCCTGTGCGACGTTTACGTAAATAACGCTTTTGCCGTGGCCCACCGGGAAAACGCCTCGGTGGTGGCCATTACAAACCACGTTCCGGTCTGCGTGGCGGGCTTTCTTCTAGCGAGCGAGCTTAACTACTTCGCCCGGGCCATGGAAAAACCGGCCAGGCCGGTGGTGGCCATAATAGGCGGGGCTAAGGTTTCATCGAAGCTCCCGGCGTTCAAGAACATGATGAAGCACGTGGACAAGTTCGTGGTGGGCGGCGCAATGGCCAACACCTTTTTAAAAAGCGTGGATTACGAAGTGGGCAAGAGCATGGTGGAGGACTCCAGCATTCTCTGGGAAGCCCGGAACCTGATGAAAAAGGCCCAGGAAACCGGCATCAAGTTCTACATCCCGGTGGACGCCGTGGTGGCGGACAAGAACGACGCCTCTGCCGAAAGCAAGATCGTGCCCATCAGGGAGGTTCCGCCCGACTGGATGATCATGGACATAGGCCCGGCCACGGCGCTCCTCTACTCCGAGGTCCTTGCCAGCGCCAAGACAATAATCTGGAACGGCCCCATGGGGGTTTTCGAGATCGACGCCTTTTCTCGCGGAACCATGGCCATGGTGAGCCACGTGGCCAACTCCTACGCCCTCACCATAGTGGGCGGAGGCGACACCGACGTGGCCATTCACCGGGCCGGGGAGAGCCATCGCATAACCTACATCTCAACGGGCGGCGGGGCCTTCCTGTCGCTCATGGAGGGCCAGACCCTTCCGGCGGTGGCGGCCCTGGACGAGGCGGCCAAGAGGATTTTGTGCCAAGACTAGCAGCCCGTTGAAAAAGGCTGGACATGATGCCTGGCTAAAAACGATGAAATGCAAGGAAGGCGAGAATCGCGGGGAGGAATAATACTGTTCGTATATGACCGACCCGCGCTTTGAAACCTGACACTTAAGTTCGCGTTTTTAGACAGGCTGCTAAAGGAGGGAAGCGTGCCGTCCCACTGGGGTTACAGGGAAGACCTTTCCATCCAGAATCGCGTAAGGCGCTCCTATTACGAGGTCCTGCGCGACGAGATGGACCAGCACGTCCTAACGTGGTCCCTTGTCCAGTCCTACAAGAATTTCCTTTCAGCGGGCCTTGTCTATCCCTATTCCGAAAAGCGCGAATTGAAGCCGCGAGCCCGCCTTTCGCTGGGCGAGGTGCACCACCAGAACGCCTTTCTGATAATTATGGCCGAAGACGTAATCCCCTCGATCCATAAAAAATACATGCGCTTTTTCGATTCCAACAAGGTGACCAAGCAGAACCTTCTCACCTACAAGGCCATCCCCTTTTCCCTGTCCCTGGAAAGAAATCTGAAAAACCTGGAATCCATCAAGTTTTTCGACTTTTTCGAAAAACTCCTGCCCATCGACTACGCCCTTCTCATTCAGAGGGACCCGTCCACCAAGGCCCGCAACCGCTATTATCTTAGCCATTTTCACATGAAGGTCGACTGGCCCATAGCGGACGCAGCCGAGGACCTGGCGCGGCAGTTGAGGTACATTTCCAAGGACCTGTACGAAAAGGGCGAAACCTACGCGGAGGAATTGCAGAAAAAATTCTTCGAGTATTACTGCATTCCCTTTGGAGCGGGCGGACGGCGCACGGCGGCCATAGTGGCGGCCCAGTACCTGAGAAAACTCCCGTTCGTTTCCACGGTTTACGTGGGCTCTAGCGAAACCAGGGGGATCATACGGCTTTCAGAGCGGGGTGTCGCAAAGTTCGTGCTCATGCCCCTTACAAAACTTGAAATCGGGCATTTATGCGAATCTGCCGCCATCAGCCAGACCGCCTTCCGCAAGAACTACCTCATAGCCCGGGAAGGAGAGAGCGGCGTGGCTATTTTCAGGGTCACCTACGCCCGCACCGAGTACGCAAGGCCGCCCGAAGACGGACGCATAAGGGAGCTGAAACCAGACCTGCACTGGCTGACCGTGGAGTCCCAGCACGTCCTGCCCAAACCCGGCGTGCGCCAGTTCACGCCCATAGCCCACAACATCATCTACTCATGAGGCTTCCGCAAAACCAGCTTTCCCCGCCGCAGTAATGGCCCCTATGGCCGCACATGCGGCATCTGTGGCGGAGTTTATGATGTCGCCGCATTTTCCCGAAATCCTGTAAGACGCAAAATCCTCCCACCCGGAAAAACTGCGGCCTGTTATGATGCTGCACGGGGTGTGCCCCGCCGTCTCGTGAAACCTGTCGATCACCGCCTTGCCGACGCCGAAGGGTTCCGGTTTTCCAGGCTTCGGGCTTGTGAGAACGTTTTTGTGGCCCACCAGGAAGGGCTTTAAGGTTTTGAGATAGGGAACGTTGCGCAGGTCCATGCCCAAAATGAGGTTGATGGACAGTACGGCCCCCACAAGCGCCCCGCAGGCACCGCCCGAAAGCCCCACCCCGCCGTCGTAAACGTAGGAGAGCCTTTCCAGCAGGGGATCGGACACCCCGGTCCTTTGGCGAACCCCTGAAAGCACGGCGCGCGCGCAGTGGATGCCGGGCTCATCCGCCCCCCAAGCCTTCGGCAGGTCCTTGGGCAGACCCCCGCTTATGGCCTTGTCCAGCCAGCCGAAGGCCCCGGCTATGTGGCTCATGCATTTGGCGATCTTGTCCGGGCCTACAAAATAACGCACCTGGCCGGACAGGGTTCTGAAATCCACCCCCACCCTGCCCTTGCAGGCCGTGGAACCGTAGGTTCCGGCAAACCACCGGGCGTAGTCGCCGGCCATGTTGATCAGGGCCGCTTCTCCCCGCCCGCCGGCTGCGGTAACGGCTTCGTCCAGGGCCAGAGCCAGCCCCAACGAGCCGCCCGACACAACCCCGCAGGTGGAGCCGGACGCCACAAGCCCGCCTTCCAGGCCGGTTGCGGCCTTTAGAAGGATGTTCTCCGGTTTTCCCATCCTGTCCTGGAGAACCTCCAGGGACGCCTGGCCTCAGTTCATGTCCTTTATCAGAAGATAACAGGCCCGTGCGCCCCAATAGCGCGAAGTCCAAAATCCAGGTTCATCAGCCATCCGAAAGGCCCCCTCGATTTTTGTTTTCCATGCGCTTCAAAACCGATGCGGAAAAAATCCTGTAGGCAAAAAGCGCCCCGAAAAACGCCAGCATCAGAAGAACGGCCCGCCAGAAAATCCGGTCCACTATCTTTTCGGAAAGCTGGTCGGCCTGAAAGGCCATGCGCTTTGAAAGGTCCTCGGCCTCCACGGACATCTTTCTGAACGCCGCCGGGTCCATCAGCATCCGGGTTTCCATAACCACCTTGCGGGTTTCATCCACAATTTTGCGCATCTCGGCGGAAGAAACCATCATGGTTTTGGTGGCTTCTATATAATCCCGGTTGAGTGCCGCGCCCGCCGCTATGGTGTCGTTCCAGTCCCGGCTGGCCTCTCCGAGGCCGGTTATGCCGCTGGCGAAGTCATGTGTCAGCACCTGGGCCGCCGAAAGGGTGCGGTTGGCCTCCGAAATGGCTCCACGGGTTTCGCCCAGAATGGCCAGCACCCTGGTTTCGCGCTCCTTCATCTCGGCGAAAAGGGACTCGGACGTGAGCCGCATCTGTTCGGGAAGGCTCTGACCCAGCCTGGCCAGGGCCGCAGCGCTTTCCGAAAGGGTCTTGATGCTGGCCAGGGTCTGGCCGAATTCCCTGGTCTGCAGAAGGTCGTAGGCCAGAAGCTCCATGGACCAGCGGCCCGTGTTGGGCGAAAGCTCGGCCACCTGGGCTATGCGGTCCCCCACCCTGGTGATTTCCCGCACCGCCTCGGTGGCTGCGTCCAGGCGGTTGGTCCATTTTCTGATGGTGGAAAGGGGCGCGTTGACCAGGCTTTCCGGCATGGGCCTTATGGCCCCGGCGGATTGCCCCAGCGCCGTGGTGCCGTAAGGATCGTCCACCGGATGGGCCGCAAGCCAGGACTCCACCTCGGAAAGAACCGCCCTGGCGTCCTTTTCGGACATGAGCGCGTGAGCCGTCGCCCTGGCGTCTTTTTCAGCGGCCCTGGCGGTTTCAAGGGCAAGGGGCTGAAACTGGCCGAACAGGTCCTTCCCCTGGCCGCTTTCAAAGGAGCGGCGCATGGCGGTGGTGAAGGTGAGAATATCAACAAGGGCAAGCCTTGGGTTGGGCTCGGAGATCATGGAAGCATAGGCGGGCACCGCCACGGTCTTCCAGTAAACGGCCCTGCGCCTCACGGTAAGATCATCGGTCTCCTCCTTGATGCGGTCGGCGGTGGCAACCACCATAAGGGAAAAGCGCTCGAACCCGTCCCTCAGCCTGCGCCTCAATTCAACGTCGCTCATAACGGCCACAGCGCCCGATGACTCCCTTGCCGTTTCCTTTCCTCCCGATCCGGCGGCGCAGGAAAAGGCCAGGACGGAAAGGCCGACAAGGACGGCTGTTCTGACGAGCGAAGTTAGGCGCATGGGGGTTCCTTTGTTACGCTTGGTGTCTATATTCCAGCTTAAAAATATTTGTCGCTGCCCCTTATAAACCCAATCAATGCTTGTCAGCCAAGGTTTTCAAAGCGTATCTCGCTGATATTTAAAGTTTTTTGGAAAGGGTGGGAGGGGGGGCGGGGGAGGGATGGGAGAACCTTTTTTCCAAAAAAGGTTTCCCCTCCCTCCCCCGCAAATCCTTCAACCTGTTTTTAGACCGTTTTTACACCGTCTTGGGCGCGGCTCTGCGCGGAGTCCTGGGCTTCGCCTTTTTGCCGGACGCCTCCCACTGGCTCTTGGCGAGCCTTTCCCGGAAAAATTTCTCTATCCGCAGGTTCATCAGTTCCGGCTGCTCCACCAGGGCTGCGTGGCTTCCCCTTGGAATGGTGAGGAGTTCCGATTCCGGAATCAGCTTGTGCATCTCGGCGGATATCCGCCAGGGGGTGAAAAGGTCGTCCTGGCCTGCGATTATCAAGGTGGGCACCTTTATCTCGTGCAGCCAGTCTTTCGCCGTGTGCTCCTGCATCCTTCGGGCCATGCCCAGAAAGGCCCTGAGGTCCAAGGTGCGCAGATGATCCAGGTAGGGGATGAGGTCATCCTTCCTGAAATGCTGGCTGTTTATGAACCTTATGGCCTTGCCGCCAATAAACGGGAGGGGGTCCTTGAAAAGCACCTCGTACATGGTCTGGGTCATGCGTGTGGAAAAATGGGGAAAGCAGTTGGCGAAGCGATAGGCCACGGGAAAGAAGTACTTCATCTTGTCGGTGTGCAAAAAGGTGTTCATGGGCTGGCCGTAGGAGCCAAGAACCGGAATGAGGGCTGCCACCCTTTCCGGAAACATGCGGTAGAACTCGTAGATGGTCTGAACCCCCATTGAGTGGCCCAGAAGCACGACCTTTTCGATCCCTGCCGCGTCCAGCACGGCCTTTAAGTCCAGGGCGTTGGTGCTCATGGTGAGCCCCGAATAATCGGGGGCAGCCCCGCTTTTTCCGTGCGAGCGGTAGTCCCACAGGATGACCTTGTGGTCTTTCACGAAATATTCCGCCAGGTATTTCCAGAAGAAAACCGACACGCCGATTCCATTGCAGGCGCAGATGGCGGGGCCGGAGCCCTTGGTCATGTAATAAATCTTCGTGTCGTCGAAACTTGTGGCGTACTGTTCCGCAAAGTCCATGAGCCCGGTCCTTTTTGAAGGAAAATTATCGGCAGGGGACGCAAAGGTAATTGACACTGTGGTCGATTTTATAGCATATTAGACCTTAATCCAGCGTCAAGCAAGCCTTTTGCCCCTATCCGGGCCGCCCTTTTTCCACTTTTTCACCACCCAATATCCTTTAAGGGAGAAGCCATGACCCCGGCCAGCCAGGAAGCCTTGAACATACTGAGGCAGACGGACAACATGCAGTGGAGCATCCTTTTCGGCCTGGGCCTTGTGATTTACGCCTACGTGGCCGAAATTGAGAAAAAAAACTGGGACGCCATTCTCATGGGCCTCCTCTTTTCCTCCGTGGAATTTCTCTGGGAGGTCGCAAACGCCCTGATCCTTCATTTCACGGGCTACGCCCCCCTGTGGGTGACGCCCGCCAGGACCTCTTTTCTGATCTTTTCCGGCATCAACATCGAAATCTTCCTCTTATTCGCACTGGCCGGCGTCTGCCTGGTAAAAAGCCTCCAGGCCTTTGAAGACGAGCCTGACACCAAAATCCTTGGCATCCGCTACGTCTATTTCATCCCCCTTTGCTGGGGCCTTTTCTGCGTGTTCACGGAAGCCCTTCTCAACCGGGCCGGGCTTTTGATCTGGACCTACAAGTATTGGAATTTTCCGCACCTGTGGAGCGTCACCATAAATTACATGTTCCCCTTTTTCCTGTGCACCTGGGGCCATTTCAAGGTGTCGCGCCCCACCAAAACGAGGCTTCTGGCCCTGTTCCTGGTTCTGGACGCGGCCTCTTGGGCCGTTTTCGTGCAAATGCTCAAATGGATATGATCCCTTTTCAAACATGAAAGACTGAGGACCAAACCATTTTAGAAGTTCCTTTTACCTTTTCACGGACTTCAAAGGAGAGATTCATGGAGAGAATTTGGAGAAAATCATACGATCCCGGCCTCACCGACCTCGATCCCTCCGAATGGGAAAACGACTATGTAAGCATAACCAATCCCACCTTCCAGCGTTTCGGAAAAAAGGCGGCGCTTTGCTACATGGACGTGGAAATAACCTTTGAAGAGCTGGACCGCTACGCCAACCGCTTCGCCAACATGCTCATAGCAAGCGGCCTTAAAAAAGGAGACGTGGTGGGGATCAACCTTCCCAACATCCCGGAATACGTCATTTCCTGGCTTGGAATCCTAAGGGCCGGATGCGCTGTTTCCGGGGTTTCACCCCTCCTGTCCCCTGAGGAGATGGTGCACCAGCTTTCCGACTGCAAGGCAAAAGGCCTGGTGACGTTAGACGCAATCTTCGCGGGCCGCCTGGTAAAAATCGCCGACCGCCTGCCCGATCTCAAGGTGGTTGCCGCAGCACGCATAACGGGCTTTCTTCCGGCGGCCAAGAAGGCCGTCATCAAGGTTCTGCCCTATCTGCAAAAGGCGGCGGCCCTTCCCATAGCCCCGAAAAAGATAAAGGACGCCCTGGGGAAAATTCAGCTTCCCCCCACCGGCAAGGTGACGCCCCTTCCGGGAAAAACCGTGTACCTTATGGACGAGGTGATAAAGGGCAACAAGTTCCTGGACGCGCTCCCCAAGGTGGACATCACACCCGACGACATAGCCTACGTGCAGTACACCGGCGGAACCACCGGCCTTCCCAAGGGGGCACAGCTTTCCCATCGGAATTCCGTGGCCGACCTTCTGATAGTCCAGCGCTGGCTGGCCTGGGAAGGCGGCGCGGGGCTGGCGCTTTCCGGCTTTCCCTTCTTCCACATAGCCGGACTTTTTTTCAACATCAACTGCATCTACCTTGGCTGGACCCAGGTGTTGATCCCCAATCCGCGAGACACCGACGGCATCTGCAAGCAGTATGACAAGTACAAGCCCACAGCCCTGGTCAACGTGCCAAGCCTTTTCCAGCTCCTCATCGCAAACCCCAAATTCAAGGCCATAGACCACTCCGGGCTCGAAACCTGCATCTCGGCGGCCTCGCCCTTCCCGGAGGAGTCCCAGAAGGAGCTTGAAGCCATCGTGGGCAAGGGAAAGCTCCTGGAGGTTTACGGCATGACGGAGACATCCCCCCTCACGGTCATGAACCCGCGTTACGGCCAAAAAAAGCTGGGCTCCATCGGCCTGCCCATTCTGAATACCGATATGAAGCTCCTGGACCCCGAAACCGGGGAAGAGGTGGGCGTCAACACCCCCGGTGAAATCTGCGTAAAGGGCCCCCAGATCATGGTGGGCTATTTCGACAAGCCGGACGAAACAGCAAAAACCGTCGACAAGGACGGCTACATGCATACCGGCGACGTGGCTGTCATGGACGATGACGGCTTCCTTCGCATAGTGGACCGCACCAAGGACATGCTCATCGTGGGCGGGTTCAAGGTCTTTTCCAGAAAGGTGGAGGAGGTTCTGTGCCAGCATCCGGCGGTGGATATGATTGCCATAACCGGAGAGCCCAACCCCGAACGCCCAGGCTCCGAGCTTGTAAAGGCGTTCGTCACCATTTCTCCTTCATACGATTACGACGGAGACCAAAAAGCCCTGGAGGCAAGCATAATCGACCTTGCCAAGGAGAAGCTGGCCCCTTACGAGATTCCCAAGAAGGTGGAAGTGAGAACTGAATTGCCTCTCACGGCGGTGGGGAAGATCGACAAGAAACAGTTGCGGAAAAAATGACATCCTGAAACGAATGCCGGGAACTCAGCCATTGGGGGTTCCCGGCCCTGCTTCTTTTCTTCCGCAATCACTCCGGATGGCTCAGGGCGGCGGGCAGTCATTTTTACCTCAAAATCGAATTTTTTTATCTTGCATGATTATCCGGTTAAAATGTAATGATTATCTTTAAAGCGCCTCCAAATATTTCTGACAGGCCGACAGAAGGTATTTTCCGGCTTGTCTGAAACTCATCCCGAAACGCCTCAGTCCCGGCCTTCAAGCCAACATTTCAACGGCGTTTTCCGGCGCGCAGGCTTTTCTCCATTACGCGGCCAACGCGTCTTTTCCACAACAGGACCAGCTTAAGCGGGTTTAAAAACCAATGGAAGACAAGGGCTTCGGTGATTACCAGGCAAGGCTTTCGGCCTTGAAGGACAGATACGCGGCGGCGGCCCTGGAGCTTGCGTCCCTGCGAAGCAATTTTTTCGCCCAGTACCCCATGGCCCGGCACATCGGCGACGCCCAATGGGTGGAAATCTACTGGCTGATCCACGAGCTTTGGGAAACAAGCCCCCAGCAGGAAATCCACCACGCTGGCCCCCTTCCCGATTCCGCCGCCCGGAAGCCCGAAGATGCGCCCGCAGATTCACCCATGGTTTGCGCGGTCTGCGGCTTTCCCTTAACGGGCAGGCAGAGGCTTTACTGCGGGGAAGCCTGCAAAAAAAAGGCCACACGAAAGAATTCAAGGAGGACGGCGGCAGTTAACTGAAGCCGTCAGGTCACCCGGCCTTCCCGCATGAACGCCTTAGATCATTTTCTTCAGCGCTTCCCAATTCCACGGAATAACCTGCCCCGCCCCGCGAACCGGTTTCAAAGCCACGTTCTTGTATCCGGCGATCTGGATGATGGGTATTTCCTCGTCAACCGCCATCGCCACCTCTTTCAGCACCCCCGGAGCCTCAAAGGTAAACTGGCCTACAATGAGTATTACTATCTCACATTGATGGATCAACTGCCCGGTGTTGTATTCCCAGGTCCTGGCAGGTTCGGTCAGTTTGGCGGACTGCCCCTTCAGAACAAAGGGGGAATCCGGTCTTCCGAGAATCTTGGTGAAGGGCTCCAGAAGCCGCTGGTCCTTGTCAACATCATAGCAGAAAAAAATCGGCCTTTTTCTCACGTTGCGATCCTTTTTCGTATGGCGGCGCAAAACCAGCCGCGTTATCGAAAAATCCATCCGCCGGAAACATCCGGGGGCGCTTACTTGTCATCAGCCGCCAGCCTGAAACCACGCAGCTGGCTCGGGCTGTCCGGCTCGTATTTTCCCCTGGTGGCGCTTCTGCAATATTTCGCGTCGTTGGACCAGCTTCCGCCCCGAAAAACCCTGCGGATACCGGTTTCAGCCCCCTCCGGGTCCTTTACCGGCGCTTCGGGCAACTCGTCGTACCAGTCCTGGCAAGCCTCGGCAACGTTGCCGTGCATTTCATGCAAGCCCCAGGCATTGGGCGGATAAGTCCGTACCGGCACGGTCCTTTGAAGATAAATCCCCCTGTGGCAATCCTTGACGGGATAACGCCCGTCAAAGTTGGCAAGCCGGGTATCCAGGCAATCCCCGTAAGCGAAGGCCGTTTTGGTGCCCGCCCTTGCGGCGTATTCCCATTCCGCCTCGGTGGGCAGGCGGTACTTTTTGGAGGTGTCCATCGAGTTTAGGCGGTCAATGAATTCCTGCATCAAAAACCAGCTTATGTTTTCCACGGGGCATTCGTAACCGCAGGTGGTGAAACTGGAGGGGAATGTCTGCATCACCTGCAGCCACTGGCCCTGGGTCACTTCCGTCACCTGAAGGAAAAAACCCTTGGTGAGGGTGACCTCGTGAAGAGTTTCTCCGCCCTGCCTGTCCTCGTCTTCGGTGGAGCTTCCCATGGTGAAGGTTCCGGGGGGCAGTTTCACGAATTCCATTCCAAGGGAGTTGGTGAACCTTGGAAGATCGGTGCGCACGGAGGGCGGATAAACGTGCGCGGGAGGCTTGGGCGGCTCGTTGGGCAGGCGGCAGGACGACGACTGCATGACAAGCGACCAGAAAAGAAGCACTGCCAGCCATTTTAACAAGGCAAAGCGCCCGGTCATAGGATTCGGGCCTTTCGACCCCTGGGGCCGTTTCGCGTCAAGGTCTGTCATTGCGTTTCTTTTCATAGGGCCTCCAGCAATCTTGCATGAATATTGTCGAATCCGCCGTTGGACATCACCAGGATCAGGTCGCCCGGCTTGGCGAAATCCGCGAGAAAACCGATTATGGATTCGGTATCATCGAAAAAGCGGGCTTCGACTCCTCGCGCGTTTATGTCCTCCACGAGTTTTTCGGAGGAAAACCTGTCGTTTGCAGGAATTTTTTCAAGTAGCGGCGGCTTTCGTATTACAACCGTATCAGCCTTGTCAAAGGCGGCAGGATAAACATCCTGAAAAACGTTCCTTCTGCTGGAATTGGTGCGCGGCTCGAAAACCGCCACAAGGCGTCCATCCGGATAAAAGGGCTTGAGCGCCTTGATGGTCTCACGAACAGCCGTTGGATGATGGGCGAAATCGTCCATCACAGTAACGCCGTTTTTGACCCCCCTTACCTGCTGCCTGCGGTAGATTCCGGCAAAGGTCGAAAGGCCTTCCGCCAACTGGGCGGATGAAAGCCCCAGGTCGTCGGCCACGGCGATTACGGACAGGGCGTTTAAAAGATTGTGCTCGCCCTGAAGCGGAGTTTTGAAACTCCCGAAAAGGGCATCGCCCTTGTAAACCGAAAAATTTGTGAAAGGCGGCGAAATCGAAACATCCGAAAAACGCCAGAACGCATCGGGCCCTGTTCCGTAGGACGCCGTTCTGCACCTGGCCCTTTTGAGGATGCCATCAATATTTTCATCTGGAACGTGGTGGACCAAAAGGCATTCTGGGTCAAGGCCCTCCACGAAAAGGCCAAAGGCCGATACAACGGCGGCGAGGTCTGCATAGATGTCCGCATGATCGAACTCAACGCTGGTGAGAATCGCGCGCGTTGGCCTGTAATGCAGGAATTTTGGGCGCTTGTCGAAAAAAGCCGAGTCGTACTCGTCGCCCTCTATCACCATATGGGGGCCCTGGCCCACCCGGTGATTGCTCTCGAAATTGGTGGCGATCCCACCCACCATGAAGGTGGGGTCAAGCCCCGCCGAGAAGAGAACCCATGACAGAAGCGCCGAGGTGGTGGTTTTCCCGTGGGTTCCCGTAACCAGAAGGGCGCTTTTCCCGGACGCGAAAAGCTCGTTCAGGGCCTGAGGAAACGAGACGTAATAAAGCCCGTTTTCCCTTACAGCCACACTTTCCGGGTTGTCCCGTGAAAGGGCGTTTCCCAGCACAACCAGATCAGGGGCCGGCTCCAGGTTCTTCGCCGAATATCCCTGGGCCACCGGGATGCCCTTTTTCTCCAGGAAGACGCTCATGGGCGGATACACGTTGGCGTCCGACCCCTTTACCATGTAGCCAGAATCCTTCAGCATCCCGGCCAGGGCACCCATGCCCGTGCCGCACACACCGCTTAAGTGGATTGTCCGAACCTTCAAAGGCGCCTTGTTCCGGCTTGGGTCCATGCTCTTTCCTCGTCCCGTCCTCGTGATTTTACAGCGATCAGCCTTCTTTCATACCTCAATCCGGCTTTTCGGACAACCCCAATCGTAAAAACCCCACTTAACGCCCTTTTGAATTTCCGCGACATGGCCAGAAAAAAACAGCCGGAAAGGCCTTGCGACCTTTCCGGCTGCTGTCAGGCTGAATCAGCCCATCTGAAGGTTATTTCTGGGATTTGAGCTGCTCCTCATACTCGGTGTAGGTGCAGGGCCGGACATCGCTGATGAGATCGGCGTAGGGCATGTACAGGCTGTCGCCGTAGATCTCGATCTGGTTGCGCACGTCCAGCAGTTCCCTGTCCCAAGGATATCCGCCGTTGTAGAAGTCGCCGCCCTCGCGGAGGCGCTCGATGATACCCGTGCCGACCTCGTTTCCAAGGGCCGAGTTGGTCTGGATGGAGGCCTGGTGGTAAGCGCGGGCCATGTCGCCCCTGTGGTTGACGGATATTCCGTTGAAGAGCACGAGGCCCGGAGTATTGGGATTGACGTCAAGGTCCTCTGCCGAGCCGTTCAGCACTCCTGAAATTCCCAGGAGGTGGTCATGGGCGTAAATGTAAAGGGTTCCGCCAATGTTCACGGTGAGCGGGTTCGCCAGGGTGCCGACGAGCTGTCCTTCAAAGTGTGCGTCGGACCCTGTGGTTATTTTGCCGTTGGGGCAGCCGTAAATGTTGCCAAGGTTGGACTGGAGAATGATCTCGTTGGCGACATTGGCGTTGCCGCAGATGTAGATGTTGCCGTAGGGGTTGTTGCCGAACGGATCGTTGTCACCCTCGTTGGGATCATAAGCCCGATCCAGATCGGATTCAATGTAGAGGTTCACGCAGTTGATGGTCTGGTCAACCCACTCGTGCCGCCATGCGGTCCGCTGAACGTCGATGCCGTTCCTGATGTAACCGACGAAATCATCGTCCGGCGGATCGACGTAGACGTCGCCGGTGGCGTGGATCACCGAATTGGTGTAGCCGATGATCAGGCCAAGCTGCTGGTCGGTACGGTTGGTGTTGACGAAGAACTTGAGTGCTCCGCCGCCCAGGGTGACGATGGTGGCTCCGCCGTTGGCGCCTATGCCGTTGGCGTCGCCGCCCATGTAGATGTTATCGCCGCCCAGGACGATGGCCCAGTCGTTCCTGCCGTTCCAGTCGCCGAAGGGGCTGCCCTGGTCACGAACGCCGGTGGTGGTCATGATGGTGGCAAGATCATTCGCGCCGATGATGAGATCGCCCGTTCCATCCGGTGCGGCCTCGGCGTCGGCCATGATTACGATGGTGCTTCCGCCGCCCACCACCACGTCGCCGTCGATGAGGACCGAGTCATCAGCCCTGAGGTCTATGCTTCCGCCCGCCACCATGTCGCCGCCCGCAACGAGGATGATCTCTTCGTCGTGGTTGGTTCCGTCAATGGCTGTATCCAGTGCGCCGTCGGTAACCCCGTCACCGGCGATAACCGTAATGCCGCCGGGGATGTAGGTGAGGACGCCGCTTTCGGTGTACTGCACCCGGTTCTCGCCAAAGAAGGTGGAGCCGGTTGAAGCTACGTAGAGGCCGGTGAGGTCGGTTACGTCGCCAAGGAAGCGCACGTTGTGACGCTGCACGCCTGCCACGTTGCCGTTGTCGGTCGCAACCACGCTAAGGAAGTGGCCGCCTTCGATGCTCAAGAAATCAACCTCGGAGTCAGCCGCTGCGCCGTTGATGCTTATGGTCACGTCGCGCTCAAGGATGGTGGTGTCGGTGCCCGGACGGGTAAGGTCGTAGGCGAAGAACACGTTTCCATCCACCCAAATGTTTCCGTTAAGGCGGGCGATCTTGGCGTCCACATCCAGAAGCGTGGGGTTGGCGCCGTTTAAGCCCACTGTGTTCAAGGTTACCGTGCCCTGGGTGATGAGATTCCCAAGGATGTCTTCTTCGCCTGCGGTGAGAACCAGGTCCTGGGCTCCGGAGACATCTTCCACGAAGGTTATGTCGCCCTTAAGCGAGGTGACGTCGCCGCCGCCTGCAAGCAGCATGACCTCATCGTTGAACAGGATGTTCCTTACTGCGGTTATGGACGCTGCAAGGTTCACCTGGTCATCCGCCGCGAAGGTGACGGACTCAGGAGGCATGGTGTTGCCGATGGCCGCGTTGATGTTGACCGTGGTGCCGGCGTCGAAATTCACCGTACCCGGCATGTTTATGGTGCCCAGCACCGTGGTGGTGATGGCGAGGTCGGCGTCGACGGTGAGTTCGTCAAGCTCGATAACCGCGCCGTTGAAGACCACGTTTCCGCCTGCATCGATCACCATCTGGCGTCCGCCGCCCAAGGCGTATGCGCCGCCTGCCGCGTTGAAGGTGATGTCGCCGGTGGCGTCCATGTCAACGTCGTGGACGAGCCTTGCCGGGCCGTTCACCGTGATGTCGCCGTTCAGCGGCACCGCGTTTGCAACCTGGATGTCGCCGTTCAAGAGGATCACCCCGGTTGCGGGAACGGTGAGGGTGAGGCTGGTCACCGGAGTGTTGTCGCCAACGGTGTCGAGGTTGATGGTGCTCGCCGCGCCGCTGGTGGAAATGTTGAGGCCCGTGGCCACCGTGGAGGAGCTGGAAACATCGTCAACCAGGATAACGCTGTTAACCGCGTTCATGGTGATGACGTTGTCGCCCGCCGCCTCGCTTACAACGATGCCCCGGTTGGCGGAAACATCAAGGCTCGCCACGCGGGAACCCGTCCCCACGTCGCCCATGAAGGTAACCTTGCCGCCAAGGGCCGTTGCCTTGAGGCCCGCAGGCACCGCAGCGCCGTTACTGTTGATGGTTCCGGCGAAGAGCACGTCGCCCAAAAGGCTCGAAACGTTCCAGACCGGGGTCGCGCCGTTGGCAACGCCCACCACCGTCATGTTGGAGTTGATGGACACGTTGTAGCGCCCGTCAACGTCCTCGTTCAGGTTGATGAGTCCGCCCGCTCCTGCTGTCACACCGACCGTTCCGCCCGAGGAAACCTGGGCGTTCAGGTTAATGTTGCTGCCGTTTGCCAGGGTGGCCATGCTGATGTTGCCCGTGCCTTCAGTGCGCACCGGACCGTTGACGGTAAGATTGCCGGTGTTCACTGTCACCGTGATGCCGCCGTCGCCTTCGTTTCCAAGGCCCGGAGCCACAACGATGAGGCCGTTGGCGCTCGTTGTGTCAAACTCGGTGATGACCATGTTGCCCGTCACCGTGTTGGACGCCGTGATGTTGGTGACGTCGGTGTTGGCAGTCATGCCGCGGCCTGAGGTGAGCACCGCGTTGACTGCGGTTATCCTGCTGTTTCCGCCAGCGTTAAGTACTCCGCCTGCCGTTACCGTTGCGGTTCCTCCGGTTGCACGGATGGGCGCGCCGTTGGCAGCGGCATCCAGGTTGCCGTAAACCGTGAGGTTCACGTTGCCGTTGCCGGTGGTGACTCCCGCCGCGCCAAGAATGAGATCGTCGCTCTCGGTGATGCCCACGTTGGCGGTGGCGGTGTTGGCGGTAAGGGTTACCGCAGCCGTCTCCAGGGCATTGGCGGTGCCGATGCCGGTGGAGGCTACGAGGGTCACCACGTTTCCGATAAGGTTCATCTCAACATTGTTGACATCGGCGATCTGGCCTGTGGTTGCGGTGACGCTGATGTTACCAGTCACTGCATCCAGCTCTGCCAGGAAGGCGTCTCCGCCGGCGATCAGCACCAGGTTGCCGGTGTTGCCCTCGATCAGGGCATCGTTTTCCATGATAATGTCATCAACTGCCTGGATACCCACTGCGGTTCCCAGACCGCCACCCTTGCCGGAAACCGTTCCGGTTATGGTGACATCGGTACCGGCCACGGGAGCTCCAACGTTGACATTGTCAATGTTGACGACGCCGCCAGCATTGATGTCTTCCAGCGTTATATTGCCCTGAGCAAGTATCCAGGTGTTCCTGGCACTTTCGATGAGTCCGGTTTCGAGAATGTTACCATTGGCGTAAACAAAGGCGTTGGCATTGGTGCGAACAACGCTCTGGGAATCAATGGTAACGGTTCCGGTTGTTGCATACGGGAAGAAAGCGAGCTGGTTCAAGTCATCACCAGCTGCTATCACGATCTCGCCGTTGACATGGGATGCTTGGAGCTCGGTATTGACCAAGCTGATGTTTCCGCCGCCCAAGAGCCGAATCCAGTTGTTGCCTCCGGCCGAAACCGTAACATCGGTCAAGATTATGGAATCGGCGCCCTGGCGTCCGGCCTGCAGCAGCACGCCGTTGCCCGCAGCAATCGTGCTTTCCATCATTGTCAGGTTGCCGGTGCCATTAAGCTCGGCGTCAGCTATAAGGTTCACGTTTCCGCTTCCGGCCGCGACATCGGCGTATTCCACCCTGATGTCGTCATCAGCGTTAAAGGTCACATTGGTTTCGCTCATGGCCCCACCCATCAGATAGATGGAATCGCCAGCGTCAAAGGTGATGTTGCCAAGAGCCATGGTTGCTCCGTGAGCGTCGATATCGCTTACGGCCGTGTAAGTCACCGTGGTTCCGGCCATTGTGTCGCCCATCACCATGATGTCGTCTCCGGCATCCAAGGCCACTGACGTTCCTGCTGATGTATGACCCACCACCGTAATATCTGTGGCCGCGTCGTAGGCAACGAAGGTCCCGGCTTCGGTGTCGCCGGTCACATCGATGGCCGCAAGCGCGTTATAGGTTACGGACTGGGTGCGGGCCAGGGTATTGCCCCGAACCGTTATATTGTCGCCAGCGTAATTGATGGTGGTGCTTGCAGTGGTTCCGCCCTCTACGGTGATGTTGTCGCCCGCTTCATAAGCTATCGCTCCGTTCAGCGACTCGGTATCTCCCTTGACCTCGATGTCATTGAAGGCGTCGTAAGAGATAAGATCGCTGGCATCGGTATCGCCATCAACGTAGATGTTGGCCCCTGCGTTGTAGGTCAGTGTGGTTCCGGCCTTGGTGTCGCCGTCCACGTAGACTCCGCCGTTTTCCGAATCGTAGCTGATGAAGCTGCCGTTGGTCAGCGTGTCGCCGTACACCGAGATGTTGTCAACAGCGTCATAGGTGAGGGAGATCGCTGCGTGGGTGTCGCCCTCGACCCATATTTGCCCGCCAGCAGTGTAAACGATGTCGCCGTCGCTGGCCTCGGTGTCGCCCACCACCCCGATGGTGCTGCCAGAGGTGTAGGTAATGTTGCTTCCCGCAACGCTGTTGCCGCGAACTTCGATGTCGTCAAGTCCCTCGGTCCCGGCGGTGTAGGTGATGTTGTTTCCTGCGGTGGTATTGCCTTCCACCGTTATGCTGTTTTCCACACCGCCCACATCGGCTGTTGTGTAGGTCACGTCGTTGCCTGCCCGGACGTTCCCCACCACGCTGATGAGGGTGTCGGCCAGAAGGATGACGTTGTTGGCAGCCGAGAGCGAGCCCTCGTCAACGTAGACCGCCGCAGAGGAATCCAGGTAGATGTTGCTGCCCGAAGCCAGGTCGCCGGTAACGGTGATGTCGAAGGCCGGGGCCGCGCCGTAGTTGGTGCTGGCGAGTATGTCGCCCGCCGCGTTCACGTCGTTAAGCACTATGGCTCCCGCCGCGTCGGCCCACAGGTCGTCGCCGGATTCAACGTAACCGGCAAGGGTCACCGGGCCGTTGGCCTCAACCAGGACGCTGTCCTGGCCCTGGGTGCGGATGATGGAACCGGAAGTCTGGGTTACGGAGCCGGTGTTGCCGGGATAGCCCCATGCACCGAAGTATCCGGCGACATCGTCACCGGCGGCCAGCACTATGGGGCCGCTGGTTGCGGAGGACTGGATGAGCCCGTCGTTCAAAACGATGTCCTCACCCGCCATCACCAGTATCCCGTAGTCGACTCCGCCCACGTTCACAAGGCCGTCGGAGGTTACGTTGGCAAGGGTTACATCCATACCGGCAATAAATACGCCCTGGCCGGATTCGATGGAGCCTCCGGTCTGCCTGATATCGCCGTTGCCGTCCATATCCACATCGGCAACCAGGGTTATGCTCCCGCCACCATTCTCCGACGTACCCAACAGTGCGTTCCAAAGCTGGATGTCATCATCCGCCGTGAACTGAATCAGGCCGTTGTCGGAATGCACGGTGCCGTATACGAAGATGTTGGCGTCGTTGGTTACCCTGTTGGCGTCAAAAACAACGTTTCCGCCTGCGCCCATGAGGCCGATCACGTCGATGGACCCGTCGTGCGCCGTCAAGGAAATGTCCTCGTCGGCAAACGTGTCGCCCTGGATTTCAATGTTGTTGCCAGCATCATAGGTAACGTCACGACCGGCCAAGGTGAGACCGCCGACCTTGATGCCGAAGTCGGCAGTGAGGAGCACATCCTGGCCTGCTGACATGTTCGCGAACTTCGCGTCGATATCGCCAGAGGCGTCAAGGTCGATGTCAAGGGTTCCGGCAGCGAGGTCGCCGGTGACCACTATGTCGTTAATGCCTACGCCGTAGTTGGTGTCGGCATAGATGCCCACAGCGGCGGTGACGTTGTTCAAGGTCAGCATTCCGGCTATCGCCGCATTCAGGCTGTCGCCCGCCTCGATGTCGCCAGCAAAGGTCGCCGGGCCGACAACACCCACGACGATGTCGGCTGCGCCCACAGTGCGGATGATGGAGCCGCTGCTCTGGGTAAGGACTCCCTGAACGTCGTACGGGAAGGCTCCGCCGGTTACGCCCGTGACATCGCCTCCAACACCGAAGACTATGTCGCCCAGATTATCGGTGGTCTCGATCAGGCCGTCGGTTATGGCAAGCGAGGTTCCGGCCGTAACCAGGATGCCCAGGTCATAGCCGAACATGTTCCAGGTTCCGTCTGCAATCACATCAGCCATGACCACGTTGACGCCGTTGATCCAGATGGCGTCGTTGACCACTATGCTGCCCGCGTTCTGGACAAAGTCGCCGTTCATGTCGGTTCCGCCGCCCAAGGCGTCGGAATCGGCCCACAGGTTTGCAAAGGCACCCACCACCACGTCGGCGGAAACCGTGATGTTGTCTTCGGCAAAGGCGTTGAAGGTGCCGCCCACGTTGACGGTACCGAAGATGTTGATGTCATCCACCGCGATCAGGGTGGCGTCTCCTCCGGTGTAGAGGCTGCCCGGTATCACCGTGATGGAGCCAGTGCCGCTGGTGAGACCGGCGGTAAGAACCAGTTCCCCTGCGACCTCAGCGGTGAGAAGCACGTCGTCGGTCTCATCGATGTATGCGTTGCCGCTTATATGGCTCAAATCGATGCCGTAAACGGCCGTTTCGATGGCGTCGCCGCTTCCGATATTGACGGCGCCGTCAACGATAAGCCAGTTGGCCGTGATGTTCTCCACCAGACCCGTGGTGGCGTCTATGATGGAGCCGTCGATTACGGTCATGGTCACGTCGTTCGCACCGTTACCGGCATTTATCACGTCCACGTTGATGTCGCCCATCTGGTCGAGGTCAATGTCGCCAGCCGTGGTCTGGATAAGGGCGTAGGTGTTGACATCCGTATCTGTGTCGATTCCGTGCAGCGCTTCTATGGTCAGGGTGTCGCTGGTAATGTTGTTGATGTAGCCGTTGCCGTCGGTGACAGCGCCAGCCTGGTTTTCGATGGCGACATCGTCGTCAAGGGCGGTCACTTCGCCAAGCTCGATGACGTACGGGCCGGTCGTGACGGCCGGGAGGTTGTTGTCCAGCATGATGGAGCCGTCACCGCCCGCGATCACCTGCTTGGCGTACATGTCGCCGTCCTGCACGATGAGCCAGATGAGGTCGAGGGCCGTGGTGGCGCTCTGGACGATGAGATCGCCGCCGCCCACAAGGTCCGCACCCTGGTAGAACTCGATGTCGGAATCTGCGCCGGTGGTGGCCACGTTCAGCGTGACGTCGGTGTCGCTGTAGTTGATGATGTGGATGGACTGATCAAGGCCATCGCTGAAGGCCGTGATGGACGCGCCCGAATCGTCGCTGGAGACAGTGCGGGTGGTGACCGAAATCCAGTCCTGCACTCCGTCGCCGCCGTGGGCCACAAGGTTGATGTGGGTGGCCGTTATGTCTTCGTCGATGGAGAAGTTGGGGTCCCAGATTCCCGACATGCCAAGCCCGTTGGCGGTCACGTTTACGGTGCCGTCAACCGCGTTCAAGGCATAGTCGTAGAGCTGCACGTACTCGGCGGAATCGACGGTGATGGTGCTCGCATCAGCGGTTATGGGCCCGATCACCCTGATGTAACCGGCCGTGGTGGTCTGGGCGAACACGTCGCCGTTTCCGCCTGCGGTCACGGTGTTCAGCCACAGGAAGTCGCCGTTGTCATTGATGACTGAGATGTCGCCGTCGTCAGTGGCGGCGTTCACGATTTCCAGGTTTTCGCCGCCGGTCTGGGTGAACAGGATGTCACCGTGGCCGGTGTGCGAATCATCGCCGATGCTGCCGGAGCTGATGTTGCCAACGTTCACGGGGCCCTGGCCGGTTGCGTCGGAATGCACGTTGATGTCGCCGGTGAGAGTCTGTATCCAGTAGTACGGGCTTGCCAAGTCGAGCCTGCGGACGTCGCCTATGCCGGTTCCGGCGTTAAGGGCTATGGAGTTACCGTCCACCTCGACTGCGCCGTTGATACCCCTGGCGTTTATGGAGCCAGCCGCGCCAAGAGAAACCGGGCCGTTGGCTGCAGTAACGTTGATGATATCAAGATCGTCGGAATCCCAGAGGTTGATGCTTCCGGTTCCGGGCGTCGTGGCCGTCAGGCTGTTTCTGGCATTGATCTCTATGGCCATGCCGTTGGCATCGCCGATGAAACCGTCACCGCTTGCTATGGTGAGCGTAATGTTGCCGCCGATGATCTCATTGGCCCCGTCGGTGGGGTTGGTTTCCACGATGTTGCCCACGCCGGTGGTGGCTGCCGTGATGGTGATATTGGCGTTGGACTGCATCCGGCCCGGCGTTCCGAAAAGGACACTCGTTCCGGCTGTGGCGTCAATATTGCCGGTATCCGATTCGACCAGGCTTTCGACGAGAATGCGCCTTGCTGAGTCGAGGACCAGCGGACCGGTTCCGAGCGCCCGCACGTTGGCGCTGATATCAATGTCTTCCTGGGCGGTGGTGATGGAAACGCCCTGCGCGCCCGTAATGTCTCCGTAAATCTGTATTCCTCCGACAGAATCATTGGCCAGGGTGACTTCGCCTCCCGCCTGAATGGAGCCGCCCACCTCCGTCCGAATCACTCCCGTGATGTCGGTGTCAACCGTAACGTCGCCCACGGTGGCGTAGTCGCCGAAGAAGGTCACGTTGACGCCGTCAATCACGGTGAGGCTTCCTATTCCGGCATCCTGGAAGGTGACGTCGCCGTCGGAATCAACGGTCAGGTTCTTTTCGCCCTGCATATCGCCCACATTCACGTTACCGCCGTTTCCGTCGGTGGTGGTGAGGGTAACGTCGTTCAGAATCGTTATGAGCCCGCCCGTGGTCAGGAGGTTCATATCCGCATCCGTGGTGATGTCACCTGCCAGCAGGAGGCTGTCGCCCGCCGCGTCGAGGGAGTCAACCGTCACGTCGTGCAGGGTCACCGTGCCGTGAGGAGCGGTAACGTCAAAGGCGAAGTCGCCGGTGACTGATTCCGCGATGGTGACGTCGCCGTCCAGCGAGGTGAGCGCCGTGTCGACAAGCAGCGTCACCGGCCCGCCCGCGATCATCATGTCAAGGCCGGACTGGATTAGGCCATTGGAGTTGAAGATCACGCCGTTAATGCCGTTCAGCGTTAGTTCGCCAGTGACGGTCACTGCGTCGTTCAACTGGATGGTTCCGTCATTGGCGTTCACCGTAAGACTGTCAAGGGCCACGGTCTGGCCGATGGAATCGAAGACCACATCGCCGTTCCTGCTGGTCACCGATAGGTCGAAGGCCCCGTTGATGTCCGCGTCGGAGAAGTCGATGTCATCGTTTACGTTGGAGTTGGCCGTGATGGACACGTCGTTCCACAGGTTGACGTAGTTCTGGCCTGCGTTGACGGTATCCTGGAAGGTGATGGGGCCCCAAATCTTTATGTCGCCCCTCAAGACCGACCAGGGGGTGTCGATGGTAAGGAAAACGGGCTCGAAGGTGATGCCCACGTTATCCAGGAAGACCGAGCCGTTGGCCGCATTTACGGTGAGTCCCACGTCAACGGGTGAGTCTTCGGCCTGATCGATGTCGCCGTGGATGTTGACTGCGCCGTTGTCAGAAATGATCACGCGGTCATCGCCGTAAAGCTGCACATCGCCGTTCACGGTTATATCGCCGTCGGCATGGACGTTTCCGCCCAGGCTGACGAGCCCGGTCAGGGTGACATCATCCGCGCCGAAGGCTCCGGCGGTTCCGATGTTCGCGTTGAGATCGATGAGGTTGGCAGCCTGGACATCGAGATCGCCCAGCGGGTTCACAACTCCCACCGCACCGTCGAAGATTGCCCAGTCGCCTGCGGTTACCGTGAGATCATACGGGGTTCCGTCGGTATCAACGGTGTTGGCGAACTGCACGTCGCCCGTAACGCCGGTTACGTTCACATTGGCGGTCAGGGTAAGGGCGTCGTCCACCCACACGCTGGTTCCGGCGTAGAGGTCAGCGCCCAGGTTTATTGCATCCGTGGCGGTGAGTTCGATGCTCCAGAGTGCCGAAACGGTGTCGTAAATATTGATGACGCCGTTGTCGGCATCGAGAAGCGTCGCGCCGCCCACGTTGCTGGTGGCCCCGTTCACGTTGATGGTGGCGTCGCCCGCCGTTGTGTCGGTTACCGCAACGGTCACCATGCCGCCGATGATGTCGTCTGCGATGTTGATGGTTCCCGCAGCCGCGCTGTTGTTGGTCACGCGCAGGTCAACGTTTCCGGTGAGGCTTTCAACCTTGCCGTTCACGTCAATCTGGTCGGTTGCGTCAACCACTATGTCGCCCACAGCCAGCAGGCCGCCGCCCGCGATGGTGACCGTGGCCGGGTCGATGTCGATGTAGCCGCCGGACTGGACTATGGTTCCATCGCTCGCGCCTTCGGTGAAAGCTGTAAGAGCGCTGATTTCCACGTTGCCGGTGCCGGTGGTTACTATCTGGCCGTCAATGGCTCCGGTTCCCAGGAGCACCGAGCCTTCTACGGAGGTAATCGCGATGTCGCCGTCCTGGCTTGTAATTGTCGAGTCGGCGTTCTGGGCAATGAGAACGTCGAAAGAAACGCTCGTGATATCGATGGGCCCGCCTGCAAGGGCAAGGATGTCGCCGTCTATGACGACATCACCGTTGATGCCCAGGATGTTGACGCCCTGCTCGCCGGTGACATTGGCCGCTATTTCCACTCCGTCCATGCCGAATACATCGACCTCGCCGCCTGCATCGACGTTGCCGTCAAGGGTGGCCAAGCCGTTCTGGGCAACAAGATCAACGTCTCCACCGGCGATTATTCCGCCGTTTTCGGAAAGATCGGTCCACGCCATGGCGTCCACCTGCCCGCCCGCCGTGACGAGCCCGTCAAGAGTGACCGAGTCGGTCGCGGATGTCACGTAAACGTCGTTTCCTGCGGTGACTTCCATCAGGGACACCGCGCCGTTGTCGGCAAGCACGATGACGTCCCCGCTTTCGGCCTCGATAAGGCCCGTGGCGTTGACGGAGTCAGCCATCACCATGACGCCGAGATCGCCGTAAACATCGCCGGAAAGGTCGGCAGGGCCGTTGTCGGCGCTAATGAGCACCATGCCGCCTGCGCTGATTCCGCCGTCCTCGTCCACCGCTGTTTCGGCCATAACGGTCACGCTGCCGCCTGCCGCAACCGCTTCGACAAGATTGACTGCAGCGGTGTTGGAAACAAGTCCGACGTCAACCAGGGCCCGAATGCCGCCCAGTTCGTTGAGGGTGGTCTCGGCGGTGACCATCACGCTTGAGCCCGAGCTCACCAGCCCGTTCAGGTCTACGTTGGCCGTCAAAGAAGTTACGGTAACGTCGCCTCCGGCGCTGACATCATCCAAAGCCACTGCTCCGTTGTCGGCGGTGACAACAATATCGCCCGCCTCGGCGTTGAGGGACCCGGTGGCGTTGACGGAGTCGGCGTTAACCAGCACTCCAAGGTCGCCGTAAACATTGCCGGAGAGCATCGCCGCGCCGTCCGTCACGTTGATGGCCACCGCGCCGTCGGAAGCGATTCCACCGGCTTCAGTCACGCCCGTAACCGCACCGATCCCAACGTTGCCTTCTGCGTCGATGGCCCCGGTGACCGCAACCGTGCTGGTCGCGGAAGCAAGGGTCACGTCGCCGTCGGCGATGATGCCGCCAAGCTCGTTCACAGCGTTCTGTGCGTTGACCGTTACATCATCGCCTGCCGTGATGAGGCCGTTCAGCGTGGCAGTGTCGCTTGCGCCCACCGTCACGTCGAATCCCGCGTTCACAGCCGCAAGGGCCACCGCGCCGTTATCGGCCAGAACGTTGACATTGCCCGCCTCGGCGTTCAGGGAACCCGTGGCGTTCACCGAATCGGCCGTCACTGTCACACCCAGATCGCCGTACACGTTGCCCGAAAGCGTCGCAGGTCCGTCGGTGACGTTGATGGCGACCGTGCCGTCGGAAGCGATTCCACCGGCTTCAGTCACGCCCGTAACCGCACCGATCCCAACGTTGCCTTCTGCGTCGATGGCCCCGGTGACCGCAACCGTGCTGGTAGCCGAATTGAGGGATACTTCGCCGTCAGCTGCTATTCCACCAAGCTCGTTCACCGCGTTCTGGGCGTTGACCGTTACATCGTCGCCCGCAGTAATCAGGCCGTTAAGGGTGGCCGTGTCGCTTGCGCCAACCATAACGTCGAAGCCCGCATTCACTGCAGCAAGGGCCACAGCCCCGTTGTCGGCCATCACGTTGACGTTGCCCGCCTCTGCGTTCAGTGAACCGGTGGCGTTTACAGAATCAGCAGTTACCGTCACTCCCATGTCGCCATACACGTTGCCCGAAAGCGTCGCAGCGCCGTCCGTCACGTTGATGGCGACCGTTCCGCCCACGTTGACCTGTCCGCCTGCCAGGGAGTTGAAGCCCGTTCCGGCGTTCACGTCAAGGCCGCCTATGCCGGTGGAAACCACGTTGGTGGTTCCGCCAAGTATCACCGTTCCGGGGTTACCGGAAGTAAGGGTGATGAGGCCGTTGTCGGTGGTCAGCGAGGAAGCCGCCGCGCCGCCTATATTGATGTTGCCCGTGGTGGCGGCAATCGTGATCACGCCTTCCGTAAAGGCCCGGATGTCGCCGTCAACCGCCACGTCGCCGGTGTTGGAGGTGAGAAGAACTCCACCATCGCCGGTGATGTCGTTGTTGACGTCAAGCCCGGTCTGGGCCACGGTGGTGACAATGCCGCCTGCCTCAATCGCGCCGTCAACCGTGACCGTGGAAAGGGCGGAAGTCAGCGTCACTGCGTCGCCGGCAATGATTCCGCCGTTCTCATCCAATGCGGTGGAAGCGCCCACCGTTACATCGTCGCCTGCGGTCACGAGACCGTTTAGGGTAACGGCGTCGGTCTGGGAAACCACAGTCACATCAATGCCTGCGGTCACTGCGGCAAGGGTCGCCGCGCCGTTGTCAGCCCACACGAAAACGCTCCCTGCTTCGGCGTTCAGGGAACCCGTGGCATTAACCGAGTCAGCCGTCACCGTCACTCCGAGATCGCCGTACACGTTGCCGGTAAGAGTCGCAGCACCGCCGCCAACGGTTATGGACACCGCGCCGTCGGAAGCGATTCCGCCGGTCTCATCAACTGCGGTTACACCCATAATGTTGACGTTGCCCTCGGCGTCTATCGCGCCA
>JACRLG010000017.1 GCA_016235345.1 Deltaproteobacteria bacterium
GACTCGACCACCGCCCAAAAAGAATCGGAAACTTCCCACGACTGGATTTTTGCCATAATGTCTCCATGACTATGATTAACAATGAGACATTATAGCTAAAAATTCTGTCTATGTAAATATTATTTACGAATAAGCTCTTAAAAAAGGGCCGGGAAAAACCCGACTAAAAAAGATGAAATGCCAAGGTTGGCGCGCGGCGCGGGAGCAAGCGTACCCGCCCAAGAAATCGCAGAGTTCTTGGGCTAAATCAGGATGTTCGTACGTGGCGGACCGCGCCGTCCCGCCTGACACAGCAGTTCGCGTTTTTAGACAGGCGGTTACAGGTTGTTATCCGCCAAAAGCGCGGCTCCGAAGGCCGTGACAAAGGCCGGGTCAATGCCGGTTTCGGCTCTCGCCAGGGCTGAAATCCCGGAAACCCGGCTGGTGAAGGCGTCAACCAGCGCCAGCCCGCCCACCAGGGCCAGGGGGCCTCTGGCGTCCGCCTTTTCAAGAAGCGACACGGCCCGCGAGGCTATGGAAAATATCACCCCGGCCAGGATGTCGCCCGCGTCCATGCCCGCGTTCACGGCGTTCACCACCTCGCTTTCGGCGAAGACCGCGCAGGTGGCGTTGATGGCGTAAGGCTCCCTGGATGCCGCAGCACGGGCGGAGACCTCGGACAAATCCACATCAAGGGCTTTCGCGACCATTTCCAGGAACTTGCCGCTTCCGGCGGCGCAGCGCTCGTTGGTGACGCAGTCGGCCCGGCCCGTGCGGGGATTTCGGGAAGTCACCCCAAGGTAGAGCCCGCCCGCGTCCAGCACGCTTTCGACTTCCGGGCACAGGGCGCATGCCCCGGCGTGGGCGGCGCGACCGGCGGGAACCGACTGGCGCCTGCCGGAAAGAAGCCCGGCCCCGGCTCCGGTGGCGATTACCGACGATATCCGGCGTCCGGTGGTTCCGCTGTTAATGGCTGCCTCATCAAGCACCTCCCTTATAACGGCCTCCATGTTCCGGGCCACGGGCAGCACGGCCATCCCGGCTGGCCGCCCGTTTTCGGCGATGCAGGCCTTCACGAAACGCGAGCCCACGTCGAGCCCCGCCACCGGGCCGCCCTTTTTTTTCCGGGAAAAGAAGATCATAAACCGCCGCCTCTTTTCGCCCCTTGTGCCTGTAAACCGGTTTCAGATACTGCCCCAAACCCCCTTCAAAAAGGCTGAATAAAAACGATGAAATGCGAAGGTTGAGTGAAGCGGGCGGGAAGGAATAGTACTTGTCGTACATGACGACCCGCAAAGCTTTCCTCTGACACAGCAGTTCGCGTTTTTAGACAGCCTTCTACTCTACGCCTTCAACGCTCTTCACCCCTGAAACGGTCTTTACCAGAAAGCGCTCCACGCCGTTTTTGAGAGTCATCCGGCTCATGGGGCAACCCTTGCAGGCCCCGGTGAGGCGGACCTTCACCTGGCCTGCCTCGTTCACGTCCACAAGTTCGACATCGCCGCCGTCCGCCTGAAGCGTCGGGCGTATCTGGGCAAGGGCCTTTTCCACGGCCTGCCGGTCGATTTTTTGGGTTTCGCTCATGTCCGGGACTCCTTGCCTTCGAGAGGCTCTTTTCAAGGCCCCTTGCCTTGGGTGGATTATGGGTCATTGCCGGGTGAATGGAGTTGTGTTACATCCTTAGCATGAAGGAGTCCCATCCGCAAGAAGGGACAGGCTCATCCGCCCCGGCGTTCCGGGAAGGGAGCGGCGGGCGGGCTTAAGCGATCTCGAACCGGATGGAAAACCGTGGCTCACGGCGAAAATACCATAAATGGCGATGACTGGCGGAACCGGTCCTGGATAACCATGCTGGCCCTTTCCCTGGCCCTTCACGCGGCGGCGGGCCTTCTGGTGCCCGTCCTGGCCAAAAGGGCCGAACGGAAACCCGCCCCGGAAAGGGTGGTCTTCGTGGACCTGGCGGCAGTGGCCCCGGCCCCCGGCCTGTCGCCCGCAGCCGAACCGGGCTCGGCAAGCCCCGAAACGGAGCCCGAAGTGGTGCCCCTGGACGTGCCCCCGCCCCCTTCGGGCTACATAGCCACCATTCGCATCGCGCCTACTCCACCAGCGGCTCCGCCCCCCGCGCCGGTAAAGCCACAGGCCCCCCCGGCCAGGGTAGAGCCTCCCCCGGCCCCGCCCGCTCCGAAACCGGGATCCGTAACCTTTTCCGAGGGCGCTCCTGGTTTTCCCGTGCGATCCACGGTGTCGGCGAGGGAGCCGTCCGGGCAGGGGCTTGAGACGGGCGGGCCGGATTCCGGCGCGGCGGGCGGCGCCGCCAAAGCCGGGGCTGAGACGGGCCAGGGATCTCCTGCGGGCGACCGGACCGGGACGGATGACGGACTTTCGGGCGCGGCTTCGGGGAGCGGCAACCGGATATTCAAGAAAACAGAGGTTGACGTGATTCCGAAACCCACTTTTCGCCCCGACCCGCCCATCTCCCGCCGGGCCAGACGCCTGGGCATCGAGGAAGGGGAGGCCAAGGCGCTGATAAGGGTCTCCCCGGACGGCAGGGTCACCGACGTGAGCCTGGTTTCGGAAAATCCCGAAGGCATTACGGACGAGGCCTTTTTGGCCACCCTTCGCTCCTGGCTCTTTACACCCGGCATAAAGGCGGGACGCCCCGTGACCGTTGAAATGATCCAGTCGGTGCGCTTCGTGAGGGCCGCACCATGAACCCCCGCCCCGGCTCCCGCTTTTTTTACGGCTGGTACATCGTGGTGGTCGCCTTTTTCTGCAACTTCATGGTGACCGGCACGGGCTTTTACACCTTCAACGCCTTTATGGAGCCCCTTTGCGCCACGCGCGGCTGGACCCGCGAGGGCATCAACCTTGCGCTCTTTTTCGGCGGGCTGGTGAGCCTTCTGGGCCAGTACGTCCACGGCACCGCCATCATGCGCCTGGGCCCCCGCCGCTACATGGTGCTCGGCGCGGCCTTTTCCGGCCTCCTGTTCGCCCTCATGGGAAAAACCCAGTCCTTCGGCCTCTTTCTGGGCGTATTCATTCTTCTCATGGTCACCAACGGCATGTTCGGCGGCATAGTGGCCAACACCGTGGTCAACAACTGGTTTATCCACAAAAGGGGAATGGCCTTAGGGGTTGCCCAGGTGGGCATGTCCCTTTCCGGGGCGGTGCTTCCGGCTTTGGCCTTCAAAATCTATCACGCCTATGATCTTCAGACGGCCTTCCTGGTTCTGGGGATCATGCTTTTCTGCATCTCCCCGCTGTGCCTCCTGGTGATCCGGGACCGGCCCGAACCCTACGGACTTGTGCCTGACGGGAAAAAATTCGAGATTGCCCCCGGATCGGACTCCGCCCTTTCGGAAAAGACCCTCTGGTCGGCCTCAAGCGCCCTTTCCACAAGGGTCTTCTGGAGGGTCAGCATCTCCTACGCCCTTGCCATGACCGGCGTTGTGGGGGTGATGATACAGTTGAAGCCCCGTTTTTCCGATCTGGGCTTCGACGCGGGCACGGCCCTGACGCTCATGAGCGCCACGGCCCTTCTTGGAGCCGTGGGCAAATACTCCTGGGGCATGGTTTGCGACCGGCGGGACCCTCCCAAAATGGCGGCCCTGATGATGCTGTCCTGCGCCCTTGGGCTGGGGTTCGGCCTCTATGCGAAAAACTTCGCCCTGGCTGTCGTGTTCGTGGCCGTTTTCGGGTTTTCCATGGGCGGAATACAGGCCACGCTTCCCATCATGATCGCCCATCTTTTCGGGAGGCTCTCATTCACCTCCATCGCCCGTTTCGTGGCCCTGGTGCTGGCAGTCCAGAACACGGGCTATCTTTTCATGGGCCTGAGTTTCCGGTATACGAAATCCTATGATGCGGCCTACTGGCTGTTCATAGTCTTTTATCTTATAGCTGCCTTCCTGATGTACGGAGTTAAACGGCCCCTGTTTAAGGAGTAGCGATGCATTTTTACTGGAGGATTTTCGAGGAGCTGAAAAGCCTGGGCGAGCACCTGGTTTTCTGCGACCCGTCCCTGAGGCGGAATTTCGAGATTTGGCTTTCACGGCACTCCGAGGCCATAGCCATGCAGCACGACAGGGCAGGGGAGGACGGAAGCGGCCCGACCCTTCAATAAGGGCCGTTCAAGCCGCACTTTGCAGGCCCCCCGCTTTCAGGAAAGAATAGGACATGTCCCGCGAACACATACTTGTGGTGGACGACGAGGAGGACATCCGGCTTCTTCTGCGCTTCAACCTTGAGCGGGAGGGCCATTCAGTGTCTGCTGCGGCAACCGGGGAGGAGGCCTTAAAGCTCGCCCGGCAGAGAGTCCCCGACCTTGTGCTCTTGGACCTGATGCTTCCGGGCATGTCCGGCCTGGACGCGGCCAGGGCCATGAAGAAGGATTCCTCCCTGGAGCGGGTGCCAATAATCATGCTGACCGCCAAGGACGCCGAGGCGGACGTGGTGGCGGGGCTGGAGCTGGGAGCCGACGACTACGTCACCAAGCCCTTTTCCGTAAGGGTCCTGCTGGCCCGCATCAGAGCCGTGCTGCGGCGCGTTTCGTCAGATGAGCCGGAGGACCCGGCAGGCGTGGTGACCAGGGCCGGGATATCGGTGCATCCGGGAAAGCGCGAGGTTACGGTGGACGGCTCGCCGGTTTCCCTCACCTCCACCGAGTTTTTGCTATTGCACCTTCTCATCAGGCGTCCCGGCTGGGTTTTCACCCGCAGCAGGATAGTGGACGAGGTTCGGGGGACCGATTACCCTGTCACCGACAGGAGCGTTGATGTTCAGGTGGCCGGGCTTCGCCGGAAACTGGGCGGCAGGGGGGACGCCATCGAGACGGTGCGGGGCGTGGGATACCGCTTTAGGGAGGAAGCCTGACAGGGGGCTTTCCTGGCCGCCTTGCCTGGGAGCCGGATTGGCAAGAAAGGCTATGCCTAAGGCTATCACCGTGGCCCAAAGCACCACGAAAAAGGAGGGGAGATAAATGGCGTAGCCGGAAGCCGACCTTTGAAGCCTGTCGGCGCTTGGCGAGCGAAGGGCGGTTATGTAGCCGGAAAGAAAGGGGTTGGCGTCTATTATGCGTTCCGCGTCGGCCTTCCAGCGCCTCTCGTAAAACCCGTGCATCCGCATCAGAAAAGTCCACACCACGCACAGAAGCACCCCCACCGAGCCGGCCACCACGCCCGCCACGGCCTTGTGCCCAAGCGGAAGCGAGGTCTTCAGCATGATTGAGAGAAGCACCAGCGCGATTATGACGTGGACCAGGATCATCTGGAAAAAGATGCTCCAGGTGCGTCTGGCCTCCTCCTGGGCCCGGCACAGCAGAAGTTTCAGTATTTCAAATTCCGCCTGGGGATGGGAGGGCGACGTTTGCACAGGGCGTCACGTCTTTATCATGTAGTGGATGGCGTCCGGGGCGTCACGGTCCGGCTCGTGCCCGAGGCTGATGACCCCGTAGCCGGTAAGGGGGTACTCCTCTTTTTTGAGGCGTGAAATCTTGCCCCCCACGGGAAGAACCCAGGTGCCGTTGCTGCTCTGGTCTATGAGGACAAAGCGGCCCCTTCGGTACTCTATCTTGGCGTGGGAGCGGGACACCCGGCTGTCGTCCACCACGAAGTCGTTGTGGCTCTGGCGGCCAAAGGTGATCATGGCGCGGTTCACGTCGAGGTCGAGGGTCTTTTTCCCAAGGCGCAGTTCCAGGCGAAGGCGGAAGCTCTGGGAGTCCATGATGCCGTCCACCATCACGGTCTTGTCCATGCGCTCCCAGATTATCTCGTGGATGCGCACCTCGCCGGTCTTGCCCTTTATGGTGGTGGTGTCGATGTAGGTGGCCCCGGAGCGGCCTTCGGGCGGAAGCGCGGCGACGGTGGAATCGGTGGTGAGTATCTGCCTGGGCTTGGCGAGCTCCACCATTCGGGCGGCCATTATGACCGCGTCGCCGTAGACGTCGCCGGCCTCGGAGATCACCGGACCGTAGGCCAGGCCCACGTAGATGTTGGGGGGCGGGATGTCCGCCAGGCCTTCAAAGCTTATGCGGTCCATGGCCTCCTGCATGGCCTTGGCCGCCTCCACCGCGTCGTGGGCGCGGGGAAAGGTGCACATCACCTCGTCGCCTATGGTCTTCACCACCCGGCCCCTGTACTGGGCCACCACGTCCCCCAGGCGGGCGAGGACCCTTCCGATCACCTGCTGGGCCGTTTCGTCGCCCAGGGTCTCGTAAAGGCGCGTACTCTTTGCGATGTCGGCGAACAGAATGGCCAGAATGTCGGTACGCTTTTCCATGCGGCCCCTGTGGCTTTTAACTTCGCTAAAATCCAAATTTGTGCAAAAATATAGCGGAATTGCCAGGATTGTGTCAAGGGCCTCAAAGCCGATTGGCTCACTTACTTTTCAAATGCTGGCGCAAGGCCGTCCGGCGGGCGCATAAACCCTTGCAGGCGCTCAGCCGTTTTCCAGGTCAAGCTCCCGGGTCACTATTTGCACCACGAGGCTTAGGTCCGCATCCTTTTTCATTCCGGGACAGTTGGCGGCCATGATGGGCCAGTTGGACGGCTCCCGCACAACAGCCGGAATGAAGGGCCAGCGGCGGCACATTCTGGGTTTCACGGGATGAATGGTGCAGACTTTTTCAAAGAAGACGCACCGGTTGTCCTCACCCTGGGCCAGGACCGTACCCAGGCCCGAAGACCTGCAATAACGCTCTTCAAACGTCTTCACGTCAAGCCCCACAAAGACGGCAATGGCCTTTATGTCGAAGGGGGTCACAAGGGTTCCGCCGAAGCCTTCGCAGCACTGGCCGCAAAGGGTGCAGGCGAATATTTCCGAAGTGTCCATCAAGCCTGTTCCATTTTGCACCGCCCGGCCATGGCCCTTTTGAGGGTGAGGGCGTCGGTGTACTTGAGGTCTCCCCCTATGGGCACGCCGCATGCTATGCGGCTTACGGAGACGTTTTTTCCTTCAAGCGCCCCAGCCAGGTAGGAGGCCGTGGCCTCGCCCTCCACGGTGGTGGAAGTGGCGAGCACCACCTCTTTGACGCCGTCTTCGGAGACCCTTTTCAGAAGGTGGGCTATGGTGAGGGCTTCGGGGCCGATTCCGTTCATGGGGGAGAGAACCCCCATGAGGACGTGGTAACGCCCGTTGAAGGCCCCGGCCTTTTCGAGCGCCACGAGATCGGTGGGGTTTTCCACCACGCATACCAGCGAGGGGTCGCGCCTCTCGTCCGCACACACCCGTCACAGGCCGCCGTCAGCGAGGCCGTGGCAGACCTCGCAGAAGCCGCCCGCCTCCCTGGCCGCCAATATGCTTTCCGCAAGCTCGCGGGCGTCTTTGGCCGGGCAGTTCAGAACGTGGAGGGCGAGCCTTTCGGCGGTCTTCTCCCCGATTCCCGGCAGCTTGGCCATCTGCCTTATGAGCCTCGTGAGTGATGCGGGATAGACGCCCATGCCGGGAAATTTTCCTTAACAGCCACTTGATGAAAACCCTAATAAAGCCTGGGCAAAAGTCGGTGTGTTTGCCCCTCTTGTGCTTCGCACCCCGGCAACCAGAAAGCCTGCGCCACCCACACGCGAGCCAATCGGCAAGCGTTTTTACAACCGCCATATGTGATGAAGCCCGGATAATAACCCCGCACCGAGCCCTTCAACCAACCCCGCATTGAGCCTGGATAAAAACGATGAAGCGCAAGGACGGCGAGCGGGCGGCGGCGGAGCGTGCTTTTCGCACGTGAGCACGCCGCCCGCGAAGCCTGACACAGCAGTTCGCGTTTTCAGACGGGCGTTAGAACAACCCCGGGATTTTCATGCCCCCCGTGACCTTGCCCATTTCCTCGGACACCATGAGCTGGCTCTTGTTGATGCCGTCGTTCACCGCCGCGACTATCATGTCCTGGAGCATGTCCACGTCTTCGGGATCGACGACCTCCTTTTCGATGGCGATGGACATGAGCTGCTGCTTGCCGTTGACCACCACCTTGACCATGCCGCCGCCTGCGGAGCCTTCCACGGTCTTGTCGCCAAGCTCGTCCTGAAGCGAGGCCATTTTCTGCTGAAGTTTCTGGGCCTGCTTCATTATGGAGCCCATGTCGCCCATTTTCGGCATTTTTTTATCTCCTTTACTTCATGAAAAAAAGTTTATGGCTTAAGCTCAAGAGCCAATAAAAATCATTTTTGGGACCCGCAAAAAAAGGGGGGGGCGGGCTGTGGGAAAAGGCCCGTCATTTTTTTAAGGGCACTACCTCCGGGCGAACCGAGCCGAAGATGTCGAGAACGTCCTCGATAATGGGATGATTGGCAAGGGCGCGGGCCTCGTCTTCGTCCCTTTCCGGCGGATCGGGCCTTTCTGTGCGGACCGCCCTCCTTACGGATTCGGGGATTTCCCGGAAACCCCGGCCGTCTTCGGCCTCTTCCGGCAGGGCGTCCGCCCGGTCATCCGCCTCTTCCATAACAGCCGGATCACCCTCTGGCAAGGCCGCGCCGGAGGGTGCGGAAAAAACCGAGGGAGGCTCAGCCGTTCTGGGCTTAGCCTGCGACAGCGCAATAGCCGGGTCATGAGGCAAGGTTTCGGCTGATGCTGCGGGGCTGGGCGGACCACCGGCGTATGCTCCTGGGGCGGCAAGGGGAAGCGGGTCGGGTTCAGCCGCGTAAACCGTGGCCGCGCCCGGCTGGGCCTCCCACAGGGATTTCAGCCAGTCGAGCTTTTTTATAACGAGGTCGATTCCGGCTGCCGGGGCCGCCTCGCTAAGCCTTATCAGGGCCGCCTCCAGGGCCGTCTTGGGGGAAAGCGACTGGCGCACCAGGGCCTCTTCGCGGAAAAGGCCGTAAAAGAGCCGGTTCAAAAGGGTCTGGTCCGCCCCCCCGGCCTGTTCCGAAAGCCATTTTATCTCGCTTTCGGGCACGGCCACCAGGGCCGCCGGGTTCTTCGCCGCCTTGACCACCAGAAGGTTGCGGAAGTGCTCCACAAGGTCGCCCGCGAGCTTTTTCATGTCGTGGCCGCGAAGGTGAAGGTCCTCCACCACCGCAAGGCACCGGGGGATATCCTTGGCGATTATGGCGGCGGAAAGCTCGAAGAGGCTCCTTACGTCCACCACCCCAAGGATGTCCAGCACGGACTCCTGGGTGACGCCGCCCTCGGAAAAGGCCATGACCTGATCCAGAAGGCTCAGGGCGTCGCGCATACAGCCGCTGCACTCCCTTGCGATGGTCCACAGGGATTCCTCCGGCATGGAAAATGTTTCCAGACCGCACACGCGGGAAAGATGGGCGACTATCTGGGGAAGGGCTATGCGCCGGAAGTCGTGCCGCTGGCAGCGGGAGAGGATGGTGACGGGAATCTTGTGGACCTCGGTGGTGGCCAGGACGAAGATCACGTGGGGGGGCGGCTCCTCCAGGGTCTTTAATAGGGCGTTGAAGGCCCCGGCGGAGAGCATGTGGACTTCGTCTATGATGTAAATCTTGTAGCGCCCGGCTGCGGGCGAGTATTTCACGTTCTCCCTAAGCTCGCGCACCTGGTCCACGGAGTTGTTGGAAGCGCCGTCTATTTCGAAAACGTCCACGGCGTTTCCGGCTGTTATGGAAACGCAGGAGACGCATTTGTTGCAGGGTGTGGGGGTGGGGCCTGTTTCGCAGTTCATGGCCTTGGCGAAAATGCGGGCCACCGTGGTTTTTCCCGTGCCCCTGGGGCCGGAAAAACACAGCGCGTGGGCCACCCGGCCCTGCAGTATGGAATTTTGGAGGGTGCGGGAAACATGTTCCTGACCCACAAGGTCTTCCAGGGTCTGGGGGCGGTACTTGCGGGCGAGGACTACGTAAGCCATGAGGGCTTCTTGAAATCAAGATGTTGAGGGATCGTCCTTATTGGACGGAGGGTGAAGATGGCGGAGAGAGTGGGATTCGAACCCACGGTACCGTTTTTGACAGTACACACGATTTCCAGTCGTGCACCTTCGGCCAACTCGGTCATCTCTCCGCAAGCGTTGCGTAGCCGAATTTCTTAACCGGCCCTGAAAACTTTGTCAAGCCCGGTGTGACCTCTTTTACAATGCGCCACTGAAAAAATGTCGAACAGGGCCACCGCATTTGGAAAAGAACAAAACGCCGCCGACGGCGGCCCAAGCCATTTTTCCCCGGGAGCGCGGGCGTCCCGCCCGCATAAGGGCTGTAAATGCGGGCGGGACGCCCGCGCTCCCGGTAAAGCCGCCATCCCTGAAATCATGGCGAAATTTTTCATATGCGGTGGCCATTATGCCGGAAGGGCGTTCTTGACCTTGCTGGAATTGAGGGGTATAGCTGAAAGTCTTGGGGAATTTCGCCCCACCGGAAACATCAGATTCCGGGGGCTGCCGCCAGCCGGTATTCTTTTAACGGAAACGCCCATGCAAATCTTTCAGTGCACCGTGGGAAGGCCGGTTTCATGCCAGGGCGTGGGCCTGCATTCGGGAAAGCCCGTGACGCTTACGGTGCATCCCGCCCCGCCCAACCACGGCATCCGCTTTTTGAGGGCCGATCTGCCGAACCGCCCGGTCATCCCGGCCCTTTTCCGCAACGTGGTGGACACGAGCCTGGCCACGGTGATAGGCGTCGACGGGGTGATCGTCTCCACCATCGAACATATCATGGGCAGTTTCGCGGGCCTTGGTGTGGACAACGCCCTGGTGGAGCTTTCGGCCTACGAGGTCCCCATCATGGACGGCTCCGCCGGTTTTTTCACCGGCATGATTGCCGAGGCAGGCATATCGCCCCAGAAAAGCCCAAGGTTTTATTTCATCATTGAAAAACCCATAAGCCACAAGGAGGGGGACCGCTGGGTCACGGTTACGCCAGCCGACTCCTTTTCCATTTCCTGCACCATAGATTTCACCCATCCCCTTCTGGGACGCCAGAACCTGGACCTTCTGGTCACCCCGGAAAATTTCGGGCGGGAGATAAGCCAGGCGCGCACCTTCGGTTTTCTGCAGGAGATAGACTACCTGAAGCTCTTCGGCTTCGCCAAGGGCGGCAGCCTTGAAAACGCCATAGTGTTGGACTGCGACTCGGTGATAAACGCCGAGGGGCTCCGGTTTCCGGACGAATTCGTCCGCCACAAGATTCTTGACTGCCTGGGGGATTTTTCCCTGATAGGAATCCCCATCCTGGGCAGGGTGGAGACCCACAAGTCCGGCCACCAGTTCAACCACGCCTTTCTGGAGGCTTTTTTCGCGGCCAAGGACTCATGGCGAACGTCCGCCCTTGATACCGCAGCAGGCTGACGGGCGGCGGCCAGGGCAATTTGTATTGCAGGGAGCGTGCCTTGGGGTTATCATTATCAAAAAGTCCGCGCCCCTTGCCGGGTCTTCAGAAAAACTCTACCGGACAGTCAATGCAACGCCCTATTCCAGTCAAAGCCCTGGTTTTTTTCCTTGCCTTGTGGGCGTTTGCCGTTCCCGCTTTTGCGGACGAAGCCGGGCTTGCGAACATCGTCATAACCAACGATGAAAAAAACCTCCTGATTTACCTCACCATACAAAACGGCTTTCCGGGCAGGCTGGAGCAGGCCGTGGTGGGCGGAGCTCCGGTCAGTTTCAAGATTTACGTTTCCCTGTACAAGGACCGGGGCCTTTGGCCCGACAGCGAGATCGCCGATATTTCCGCCACCCATACACTAAGATACGACACCAGAAAAAAGCTCTACACCGTGATCCGCTCCGAAGACCCGGCGGCCCCGGTGATAACCCATTCCTTCGAGGAGGCCAAAAGGGCCATGTCCGAGGTTTCCCGGATGAGGGCCTGCCCCCTCTCCAGGCTGGAAAAGGGCCGCCAGTACGAGTTGAAGGCCAAGGCCGTGATGGAGAGGGTGGAGCTTCCCCTTCACCTTCGGTATCTCCTTTATTTCGTTGCTTTCTGGGATTTCGAGACGGACTGGTACACCATAAATTTCAATTATTAGGGAGCCAATTTCAAAACTATTGTCTCGCATCATACCGGCTCTGGACCCCGGCTTCCGCCGGGGTGACGATCTTTGAAACGCTTCGACTTTTCTGTAACTGTACCGCGAATAAGCTGAAAATAATATAGAGGCACTTAAGATTACGATCCGCCCTGCCGACCGTGTCGCGTTCCTGGTCATTATTCTTCCGCGCTGCCGTTGATAACGCTTATTATTTCATGATATAAACATGTACAGGCGGATAAAAGCTCCCGCGCCGTTCAATATCTTTGGACGGTTTCTCACCGTTCACGATGTCCGCCAAAAAACGCTTTCATTCCACACAACACCTGTTTTGGCTGAGCATTCAACGGACGCGAAATCGCCCGGCATGGACAAAAGGCCGAAAAATGAACCTCCCCAATAAATCCCGCATCGCCCGATGCATGGCAATAATGGCCGTCCTGTGGTGCCTGGCCCCGGCAACCGGCCTTGGCCACCATGACATTGCCGCCATAAAGGCCAATAAGCCCCTCGCCCCCGTGACTTCTGCTGCGGAGATCGACTACCCGCCTTTTTCCTTGGTGGATTCAAACGGACGCGCCGACGGCTTTTCCGTTGAACTGATGAAGGCTGCCCTCAAGGCGGTAGGGCGCGATGTCACCTTCCGTACGGGCCCCTGGGACAGGGTGAAGGGCTGGCTGGAAAAGGGCGAGGTGGAGACTCTTCCCCTGGTGGGCCGCACCCCGGAAAGAGAAAAACTTTTCGACTTCACCTTTTCCTACATGTCCCTTTACGGCGCAATCGTGGTGCGCGCCGATACATCCGGCATAGAAGAGATGGGCGACCTTTCCGGGAGGAAGGTCGCGGTGATGAAGGGGGACAACGCAGAGGAATTCCTGCGCCGGAAGGACAGGGGAATACGGGAAATAATTACCACGGCAACCTTCGAGGAGGCATTTCAGAACCTTTCAAAGGGCCTCTGCGACGCCGTGGTGGTTCAGAGGCTTGTGGCCATAAGGCTCTTGCAGCAAAGCGGCTTGGCAAACCTCAAAATCATTTCCAAACCCATTCAGGAATTCCACCAGGATTTCTGCTTCGCCGTGAAAAAGGGGGATTCAAAAACCCTGGCCCTTCTGAACGAGGGGCTTTCCATAGTAACGGCGGACGGAACCTACCGGCATCTGCATTCCAAGTGGTTCGCGGCCCTTGAGCTGCCATCCCGGAGAAAGATCATCGTGGGCGGGGACCACAACTACCCGCCGTTCGAATACCTGGATGAAAACGGGCGGCCCGCCGGATACAACGTGGAACTCACCAGGGCCATTGCCCAGGAGATGGGGCTCGAGATCGAAATTCGCTTAGGGCCCTGGTCGGCGGCAAAAGAAGCCCTGGACAAGGGTGAAATACAGGTGCTTCAGGGTATGTTCTACTCGCCCGAACGGGACCGCATCTTCGATTTCAGCCCGCCCCACACGGTGAACCACAACGTGAGCGTGGTGCGATTGGGCGAAGGAAAGCCTCCCTCCACCCTGGCGGAGCTGGCAGGCAAGAGCATAGCCGTGCAAAAGGGCGACATAATGCATGATTTCGCCCTCTCGAACGGCCTTGGGAAGAACGTGACCGCCTTCTCCACCCAGTTGGAGGCTCTCCGCGAGGTTTCAGGGGGCCGGATCGACTGCGCCCTGGTGGCCCGCGTCACGGCTCTGCACCACATAAAAACGGACGGCCTGAAAAACCTCGATGTGGGAACCGGGCCCCTTCTTTCCCAGGACTACTGCTATGCCGTGAAAAACGGTGAAAAGGCCCTTCTGGCCCAGTTCAGCGAGGGCCTCAAGGTGCTGGAGGAAACCGGGGAGTACCGCCGCATCCACCGGAAATGGATGGGGGTTTACGAGGAGTCCCCGGCAAGGCTCGCCTTTTATCTGAAATGGGCCGCAATCGCGGCGATTCCCCTTGTCCTGATCTTCCTGGCCGGCCTTTTCGGGCTCTGGACGCTTCGGAGGCTGGTGGCGCAAAGAACTGCCGAGTTGGCCATCGCCTTGCGGCGCAACCAGGAAATACTCGCCGCAATTCCAGACATCGTAATGGAAGTGGACAACAACAAGATATATACGTGGGCAAACAGCTCCGGAACGGCCTTCTTCGGGGAAGACGTTATAGGCCATGAAGCCAGTGACTACTTTGTCCGTGAACAGGAAACATACGATAAGGTCAGACCTCTTTTCGAGGGTGACGAAAGCGTGATTTATGTCGAGAGCTGGCAACGAAGAAAGGACGGGCAGGAAAGACTGCTTGCCTGGTGGTGCCGTTCCCTTAAGGACAAATCCGGCAATGTGGCGGGTGCGCTGTCAACCGCCCGCGACATCACAGATATCAAGAAAACCGAACTTGAGCTTCTCAAACTCAAGATGGCCGTGGAGCAGACCATAGACGGCATAGCCGTGACGGACATGAAGGGCTATGTAACCTACGGCAACGAGGCCTGGGCGGCCATGCACGGCATGACCATCGGCGAGATGACGGGCAGGCACGTGTCGCAGTTCCACACCGAAGAGCAGATGAAAAACGAGGTCATCCCCTTCAATATCGATGTGTTGAAGCTGGGCCAGATGAGGCGCGAGATTGGTCACGCCCGGAAGGACGGAACGACATTCCCGGCGTGGATGAGCGTTACCGTGCTGAAGGACGGAAATGGAAATCCCCTGGGCCTGGTGGCGGTGGCCCGCGACATAACCGAGCAGAAAAAGGCCGGGGACGCCCTCAAGGAAAGCGAGGACAAGTTCCGCTCCCTGTTCGAGAACATGGCTGCGGGCTGCTGCATTCACGAGATCATCTACGCGGATGGAAGGGCTGCCGACTACCGGATTCTGGACGTCAACCCCGCCTACGAGCATCTTCTGGGCATCCCCAGGCAAAGGGCCTTGGGCGCACTGGCCTCCGATCTCTACGGCGTGGGCCATGCCCCCTACATGGACATCTACGCCAGGGTGGCCGAGACCGGCGTACCCGTATCGTTCGAGATTTATTTTCCGCCCGTCGGAAAGCATTTCTTGGTAACGGCGTCCTGCCCGGCAAAGGGCAGGTTTTCAACCGTGTTTTCGGATGTCACGGAACGCAAGGCGGCGGAAGAGCGGATAGAGCACCTTAACCGGTTGCTCCGGGCCATCAGGGACATAAACCAGCTCATAGTCAGGGCGCGGGATGCGGACACGCTGATCGCGGAGGGCTGCCGCCTTCTGGTGGACAACCGGGGCTACGCCTCGGCCCTGATAGTTCTCATCGACGACAACCACAAGCCGGTTTCACGGGCCGAGGCGGGACTGGCCGCAGAATGCGCTCCCGCAGGCGACATGCTGGAAGCCGGGGTGCTGCCTCCCTGCTGCGACCGTGCGCGGTTTATGGAAGGCATTTTTATCGTGGAAGACCGCGAAAAGGACTGCCCCGGCTGCCCCGTTGCCCCAAAATGCGTGGAGAACCGGTCCATTTGCGTCAGGCTTTTGCACGAAGGCCATATTTACGGATACCTTGCCGTGGCTCTGCCTTGCGGCATGAACGTGGACGAGGAGGAGCAAGGCCTTTTCACCGAAATGGCGGGCGACATAGCCTATGCCCTTCACGTTCTTCGCCTGGAACGGGAAAGGCTTGTCTCCGTGCAGAAGCAGAAAGTACTGGAGGATCAGCTCATCCAGTCCCAGAAGATGGAGTCCGTGGGCCGCCTGGCCGGGGGCGTGGCCCACGACTTCAACAACCAGTTGAGCGTCATCATCGGCCACACCGAACTGGCCATGAGCCAGGTGGAGCCCTCCCAGCCCCTCTTCGACGATCTGACCGAAATCCGCCAGGCCGCCAGGCGCTCCGCCGATCTCACAAGGCAGCTTCTGGCCTTTGCCCGAAGGCAGACCATAACCCCCAAGGTGCTCGATCTGAACGAAACCGTGGAGGGGATGCTGAAGATGCTCAGAAGGCTTATCGGCGAGGACATAGAGCTTGCCTGGAAACCGGGCGCGGATCTGTGGCCGGTTCTCATGGACCCTGTCCAGTTGGACCAGATACTGGCCAACCTTTGCGTCAACGCCCGCGACGCCATAGCCGGAGTGGGCAAAATCAGCATAGAAACCAAAAAGGCTTCAATCGACGAAGAGTATTGCGCCGAAAACGCGGGGGCTATTCCGGGGGACTTTGCCGTCATCATTGTTGCCGACAAGGGCTGCGGCATGGAAGGGGAAACCCTTGCAAGAATTTTCGAGCCTTTTTTCACCACCAAAAGCCTTGGCAAGGGAACCGGCCTGGGGCTTTCCACGGTTTACGGCATAGTGAGGCAGAACAGAGGCTTCGTGGAAGTGGATAGCGAGCCGGGCAGGGGAAGCGAGTTCAGGATTTTCCTTCCCAGGCGGCAGGAGGCCCCGGTCCGGGCCTCGGAGCCTGCCGAAACTTCGGCGGGCAGGGGCAGGGGGGAAACCCTGCTTCTGGTGGAGGACGAGACCGCGATACTCAACATGGCGAAAAGGATTCTCGCCAGCCAGGGTTACAGCGTCCTTGCGACGGGCTCCCCGGATGAGGCGCTGGAACTGGCCAGGGCGCATTCGGGCGAAATCCGGCTTCTCATCACCGACGTGGTGATGCCTGAGATGAACGGCAAGGACCTGGCTGATGAGGTCAAGACGTATTATCCCGAAATAAAAGTGCTTTTCATGTCAGGCTACACTGCGGACGTAATAGCGGTGAGGGGGGTGCTGGACAACGGGGTCAATTTCATCCAGAAGCCCTTTTCCATGCAAAACCTGCTGCAGAAGGTAAGAGCGGCCCTGGACAAAACCGCTTAGCAGGCTGTCGAAAAACGCGATCCGCTGTGTTGTGCTTCAAAGCCAATTCCGTCACGTACATAAAGTACGCTTGACTCATTGGCTTTTCGCACGCCTTGCGGCTCATCGTTTTTCATCAGCCTGTATAATTTGTGTTTTTCAACAGGCTGGCAGGTTCTGCCGAGTCGGCGAAGGGTCAGGCAAGCCTACGGTAAAGCCCTTCGGAGCAAACCGACATGCCCCTTTCAACCAGCCCTTCAAGGTGTTTCTTCGCCGTGGCCCGCTCGGCCCAGAAGTAGAACTCAAAAGGCTCTCGCGGCTTGCGGTACACCAGCCACTGGCGGGCGATGTCCTCTATGGTGCGGGGTTCTCCCAGCAATTCCAGGATTTTTTCCTCCCTTTTCACCGGAACGTCCAGGTAGGAATCCCACAATTCGGGCGGGGCCTCATGAATAATGCCCCCCTCGTGGGCGGTGATCCAGGCGGAAACAGGGATTTTCTGGAGCCTGCGAACGGATTTCGAGGTTTCCCCGATGCTCCCGCCGGGGTCCGCGTACCAGGGGCCGAAGGGGGTTAAATCGTAATCCGCCAGAAACAGGACTTCTGGCTCCAGAAAATGAAAGGCCATGTGGCCGGGGGTGTGGCCGGGAACGTGAAGCGCCTTCACCGTCAGCCCCGAAAGCCTTATTTCCTCGTCAGGGATGAAAAAATCGAACTCCGTGCGGGGTTTGAAATTGAACTGTGTGAGCATCAGCTCCCGCCACATTTCCCGCACCTTTTGGTTTTCCGGGCCGGTCATGCCGTACCAGTCCATGAAGACATCGAGGTCAGCCAATGGCGGAGCGTCAGCCGGATGGATGCGGATTTTGGCTTCGGGGAAAAGGTCCAGGTGGGCGAAGTGGTCCTCGTGCCAGTGGGAGAGCCAGACCTCGTCCACGCCCTCCTCGGTTTTGAGGCGCATGAGGCGCTCGCGGTCCGAGGCCGGGTCGATGAGGATTTTGGCCCCCTCGATGTAAACCGAGTGGCAGTGGGGGTACTTTCCCCGGTTGGGCCCGGGCAGAAGCCTTATCGGCCCGATGGATGATTCCTGAGGTTGCGGCTTATGGGACATGGCGGGTATCAATGTCCTCGCGCATGGCTTACAAAGTGCGTGATTTCGGGCAGAATGAGCCCCTCCATGGCGAGTTTCACGGCTTTTTTGCTTCCGGGCATGCAAAACACGAGGCTTTTTCCGATAAGGCCGGCGGTGGCCCTTGAAAGCACGGCGGCGGCGTCTATCTGATCGAAAGACAGTTGTGCGAAAAGGGCGGAAAAGGCCGGAAGATGCTTGTCGAAAAGGGGGCTCACGGCCTCGATGGTGACGTCGGTGGGGGTGATTCCCGTGCCGCCGTTCATCAGAACCACGCCGGGATCAAGGGCCAGGGCCTCGGCCAGGACCCGGCTTATGGCAGCCTCGTCGTCGGTCACCACCCTGTGCAGGAGGACCTTGTGGCCTTCCTTTTCCAGGGCCTTGACGATCCAGAGGCCCGATTCGTCGTCGATTATGGTCCGGCTGGTGGACACCGTGATAACCGCCGCCGTCACCCGCTTTGAGGCCGTTTTGCGATGCTCGGTTGTTCCCATTTCAAATTTCGCCCAGTTGAGATGACTCAAAAAGCCTTCCTCCAGCCTGCTTGGATCGACGGCCTGCGCTGCAAAAAAGCAAGGGCTGCGGATATCCGGCCCACCCTTCCGGGCAGGCGCGACACCCGCAGCCCATCTGCGGCCCGATACGTCTTCACGGATAAAAAACTGCGCGGCTTACGACTTCGACAGATTGAACTGGAGCGTTACCGAGCCCACCTCGATCTTGTCGTAGTCCTTGAGCTGAACGGATTCCTTCACCGGCACGCCGTTCACCTTGGGTTTCGACATTCCGCCCACGTAGCTGAGATAATAGCCAGCCGGACGCTTGGCGATGGTGGCGGCGGTCGCGCCAACAAGAAAGCCCTTCACCACGATGTCGTTGTTGTCGGCCTTGCCCACCTTGATGAGCTTGCGGGTGACCGTGACCTCGCCGTCGCCGCCCGAAAGATATGTCAGCACCGCCGCGCCCTCGTCTTCGGCAGGGTGGGAACCGGCGGCCCCCGCGACCTCAGGCTTGGCGCTCTTGGCCAGCATCTCCCGGTGCATGGCGGTATCCATCACCATGGTCTTTTCCATGTCGCCCATGGTGGGCTTGGGAGCCGCAGCCGCGCCCTCGTGCACGAAAACCAGGGTGTGCTTCCCGACCGTGACCACGTCGCCGTTTTTCAGCCAGTGGCTGGCCACCCTCTGCTGGTTGACGAAGGTGCCGTTTTTGCTCTGCAAATCAGTAAGAAGGTAGCCCTCGCCCACCGAGTCGATCTTGCAGTGGTGACCGGAAACAGCCAGATTTTCCACCACGATCTGGTTGTCGTTCAAGCGTCCCACCGAAAGGGTGCCCCCCTTGTTGATGGGAAACTCGGCTATCGTGTTTTCCTTGAATTTCAATGTGATGGTAGGCATGGAAAACCCTTCTCCCGCTTCGTTGTTGTCTTGAAACCGTCCGCTGCAAGACATCTTAGCCGTAAAAGCCCCTTGAAAAAACATCTGCAAAAAAACGGAGCGCGTCCCGCCGGCATTTCATCTGCCCGGCATACGCGATAACTTACCTGAAAAAATCAAGAATCCGCTCGAAGATGCCCGAAAGCCCCGACGACTGGCCGGAGACCTTTTTCACCTTCAATATTATGATGGTGATGTTGTCGTCGCCGCCACGGGCGTTTGCGAGATCAACCAGGGTGCGGCAGGCCGCCTGGGGAGGCTCGGCCAGGAGGACCTTTTTGATCTCGTCGGTATTCACCATGTTGGTGAGCCCGTCCGAGGCTATTATAATGATGTCCCCCGGCCAGGCCTGGAGCTCCAGGACGCTGGGGGCCACGGTGTCCTCCACGCCCATGGCGCGGGTCAGCATGTGAGCGAATTTTTCGCCCAGCCTGCCTGCCGCGTCCGGATCCATGGCCGCCTGCTCGGCGATCACGGTGTGGGGAACGTAAACCGGCTCCAGGGACCCCTGGTGAACCAGGTAGATGGGGCTGTCCCCCACGTTGGCTATCACGAAGCCCGAATCCGTGGTGTAAACCGCGCTGACGGTGGAGCCCATGCCGGTGTAGGCCTTTTTCTGCTCGGCCATGGAATGGACGGCCTGGTTGGCCAGATGGATGGACGACAGAAGCCTGTTGGCCTCCTTGGACACCGAGATGTCGTGGTCCTCCATCTCCTCCGGGTTCTTTTCCCTGCCGAACCGGCTCATGTAGTCCCGGATGGTGTCCACAACGATCTTGCTGGCCACTTCACCGGCCAGATGCCCGCCCATGCCGTCCGCGACCACGTACAGGCCCATGCGGTCGTCCAGAAAAAGGCTGTCCTCGTTGCCCTTGCGTTTCTGGCCCACGTCCGAAAGGCCCGCTGATTCGATGACCAGAGCCATGATTGTCCTTTTAGCAGTTTTTCCCGTTATTTCAAGTGGCCATTGCTCCGGCCAGAAACGCGAATCCGAGTCGTGCGAAAAAACCGGCTATGGCGTCTTCTTCTGGGCTGCGGAAGCCTGGTCAATCTTCTTCCCAAGCTCCCTTAAGTGCGCCGCCATCTGGCCCGCCTTCTGGTAGCGCTCGTCCCTGTTCTTTTCCAGGGCCTTGTCAATTATGCCCACCAGGGGCTTGTAAATCTTGTCGTTATACGTGCGCGGGTCCGGGTGCTTTACGTTCATTATCTGGTGCATCAGGGCCGCCACGCTGTCGCCCCTGAAGGGAAGCTCTCCGGTCAGAAGCTGGTAGAGCATGACGCCCAAGGAAAAGATGTCGCTTCTGCCGTCCACCTTCTCGCCCGCGATCTGCTCCGGGCTCATGTAGAAGGGCGTGCCCTTGATGACTCCGGTGGCCGTCTGTGACGAGGCCGATATGCGGGCTATGCCGAAGTCCGTCACCTTCACCACGCCGCTTTTTAAAAGCATCATGTTGGCGGGTTTCACGTCCCGGTGGACGATTCCCTTCTCGTGGGCGTAGCCAAGGGCGTCGGCCACGTCGGCCACGTACTCGATAACCTTGCGCATGGGCAGGAGGCTGCCGGGCTTGATGTGCTTGTCAAGGTCATCGCCCTCCAAAAATTCCATTGCGATGTAGGCGAGGTCCTGCTCCTCGCCCGCGTCGTAAATGGTGACGATGTTGGGATGGGTGAGGGTTCCCGCGCTTTCGGCCTCCCGGAAGAAGTTCTTCTTCATGCTCTCCGCCTCGTCGGGCGGGAAATCGTCGCTGAAACGCACGGTCTTTATGGCCACGGTGCGGTTGATTCTGGGGTCCTGGCCCAGGTAGACCACGCCCATTGCGCCCTTGCCAAGCATCTTCACCACCTCGTAGCGGCCGAGGGTGGGCTTGGTGTCGCTTCCTCCCGTCAGGATCCCCTGGTCGGACTTGGTTCCGCCCAGCATTCCCTGGCCGAAGATCATGGTTTCCGAGGCCTGCATGAGCTTGGTTTTTCTTATGGCCACGTCCTTGTACTTGGGATCGAACTCCTCGATGTACTCGTAGACCGAGGCGGCCTTGTTGAGCTGGCGCTTGCGCTCGTAGTCCAGGGCGAGGTTGTAGAGGAGCTTTTTCATGCCGTCGTCCATGGGAACCCGCTGGAACTTCTCGAAGGCCATGTCCAGCATTCCCTGGTTCTGGAACGACACCCCCAGCATCCGGTTGACCTCTGCGCTCTCGCCCTCGGCCTTTTCCTTGCCGGTCTGGGTGAGAAGGTACTGGATGGAGGTAAGCCCGATGTAGCCGATCACAAGCTGGACTATGGGGTAGGTTACCCTGACCCACACTCCCTGGGACACGAACATCACCACGGAAAAAATGGCCAGCGCGGCCAGAAGCCCGCCGAATATTCCCGCAGCCGCCCCGGCCTTAACCTTGGGAAACACGAAGATGATGAGCAGGCCGATAATTATGGTGAGCAGGAGCTTGAAGATGCCGGTCCAGCCGGGCTGGGCTATGAATTTGCCGTTTTGCATGGCCCAAAGGGCGTTGGCCATGTACTCGCCGTGGGTGAGCTTTCCGACCGGCGTGGACGGGAAGTCGGCGAGCCCCGGCACCGAAAAGGCTATGATGACGATTTTATCCTTGAAGGTGGAAAGCTGAATCTTGTCGTTGACCACGTCGGAAAAGGGCACGGACTCGAAGGCTTCCGCGCCGCCCTTAAAGCTGAAATAAACCTGGGAATCGGGATCGAGCGGAACGCTGAGGCTCCCCAAGGACAGGCTTTCGCCCTGGTTCACCAGGGCCTTTTCCTTGGAAACGTTAAGCGAAATCTGGGCGAGCTTCACGGCGAAGGAGGGCAGGAGCAGGCCGTCGTACTCGAAAAAGGGCGTTTCGGTGCGGGCCACGCCGTCCGGATCTGGGATGAGGGTGATGTGGCCCATGCCCTTGGAGGCCTGGGCGAAACTGGCCAGGGGAAAGATGACCTTTTCGCTTTTTTCCCAGTTGTCCCCGCCCTCGGCCACGCCTTCTGTGAGGGCCTGATTTACAAGCCAGCCGGGATGGGTTTTGCCCGAAGGCTCCCCGCGCACCTGCATCCGGGTGAAATAAAGGGGCAGGACCACGTTTCCGGCGCTTACCAGGGCCTCGGACAGGAGCTTGTCGTTATCGAGGCGAAGGCGGGCGTCGTTCATGGCCTTCAAAAAGGCCGCGCCGTTGCTTCCGGATGCAAGCCCGGCCTGGGTGAAGGCCTTTTCCAGGACGTTAAGCTCCAAAAGCCCGGCATTCTGCTCCGGTTCGGCCAGAATGGCGGTAAGCCCCACTGCCTTGGGCTCTCCGGCCTTTATCTTGTGGAGCCCCCTTGCGATCACGGAGCGGGGCCAGGGCCAGCGGCCCAGGGAGGTGAGGCTGGTTTCATCTATGTTTACGAGAACTATGTCGCTCGCCGACTTGGAATCGGTGCGCATGTTCATCATGAGATCGTAGACCGAGTAATCCAGGCGGTCCAGGATGCCGATGCGCAAGACTCCCAGTATAAGGAAAAGGACGGTCAGCCCCACACCGAGAAACAGGACCGGATGCTTTTTCAAAAGGCCCATTTTCGCCTTTCCGCAACTGTTATTTTTCAGGTGGAAATTACCGGCTTGGTCTTAAACTACAATTTTTCACGAATAAACTGATATAGCCCGGAAATGGGAGCAAAGTCAACAGGCTGGAAACGGTTTGGAAAAAGGCGGCGATATTATCCGCATCTGCTGTGCAGTATTTCACATGTTCTTCCCACCGTTTTTTTGCTGTTTCATGCCGGGTGTTCACAATTTCTCCCATTTCGCCCCAATTCGTTGCCGCTTTGGCAACTTTTCCCGCAAATCCCCTGGTTTTTGGATAAGGGTCCCAATTCGTCCCAGTTGGCTCCTGCCTGAACCGCCCTTTGCCCCGAATTCATCGTTTTCTGAAAATATCCGGCAAGTTGGCTATTGGCCCCATCCGGCCCCCTGATGCCCCTATTTCGCATTATTTTCCTTGTATTTCAGTCTGTTATGGAAAAGCTGCCCGCTTTTTTGGGGATAGGCCCCTATTCACCCCAATTCGCTGCCGGTTCATCACTTTTCCGGAAAACCCCCCGTTTTTCCGGAGCCTGGTCCCAGTCCGCCCCAATTCGTCCCTGCCTTTCCGCCCCGAAAAAAAATTTTTCCGCCCTTTTTCCAAAGATGTCGCCTCCTGCGGTCAAGGTTGTTGAAGGCGGAAACAGGCGGTACCGCCAATGTCCCCAATCGGAAATCAATACTTCGCTAAATAAACAAAAAGTGGCGAATTCTTCAGAAAATCGGAGATTGTGCGCCTCAAATTCCGGCTAACTCGGAATGGCCGTGGAGGTTTATCCACAATCAGAGTTGAAATTTATAAACAAACTGTGAAATAATATTTCCAGTTCAACACAAAACGAGTTTGGCATCAACAACACCGGCAAGGGGAGGCGAAAAATGGACTGGGAGGAGCTTTACGGCGACTTTTACGGCTACGGAGACGACCCGGACAGCCTGGTGGTGAGGCCAAACTGCGTGGCCCTGGGCTTTTCGGGGGATTACGGGGACGGGGAGGGCGGGGGCTTGCCGGACGACGATTTTCCCGCCCGGGCCGACGAAGGGGAGGGCTGGGACTTCGAGGACTGGGAAGAGGACGAACAAGACCCGGATGAAGACGACGAAGACGGAGAGGACGATTATGCCGCGCCCGAAGAAGATTGCTGAATCAGGCTGCCTCGAAGGCTGGCCAATGCTGGAAATCGCCCGGCCCGGCTCCCTCTCGGAGCCGTTTGGGGAGGATATCCCGGAAATCCGGTTCCAGAACACCACCGACGAGGTCTGCCAGGGCCTTTTCACGGTCTATCGGGCGGCACTGGCCAAAAGCCAGTTCGCCCCGGCCGTGCGGGCGCTGGAACTTCTGGGAAAGGAGCTCGGCATGTTCCGGGAAAAGGGCGGGGCGGAGGAGGAGGACTTCGACATTCTGACGGGAATTTCGCGGCATGAAGACAATTGATCTGGGCTACAGGCCGAGGCCCCACCAGGACGCCCTCCATCTGGGCAAAAAGCGCTTCAGCGTGGCGGTCTGGCACCGTCGGGGCGGAAAAACCGTGATGGCGGTGATGGAGCTGATTCACGCGGCCTTGAACGAGAAAAAGAAACAGGGCCGCTACGCCTACGTGGGGCCGACCCTGAAACAGACCAAGGCCGTGGCCTGGGATTATTTGAAGCTCTACGCGGGCCGGGTTCCGGGAGTGAAATTCAGGGAAACCGAGCTTTCCTGCGAGTTCGGAAACGGCAGCCGCATAAGGCTCTGGGGAGCTGAAAACCCGGACGCTCTCCGGGGCCTCTATCTGGACGGGGTGGTGGTGGATGAAACCGCGCTGATGCCAAAGCGCCTCTACTCGGAAATCCTCCTGCCCGCCCTCACCGACCGGAGGGGCTGGGTCATCTTCATCGGCACCCCCCAGGGCCACAACGTCTTTTACGAGCTTTTTCGCAGGGCTCAAAACGACCCGTCCTGGTTCACCAGCGTCTGCCGGGCCTCGGAAACAGGCGTCATTTCCCCCAAAGACCTTGACGAGGCCCGAAGCCAGATGACCCCGGAGGAGTTCGAGCAGGAGTTCGAATGCAGTTTCGAGGCGGCGGTGCCCGGAGCCTATTTCGCCCGCGAAATGGCCGCCGCCGAGCGGGAGGGCAGGATCACCTCCCTTGGCTGCGAGAACCTGCTTCCGGTTCACACGGCCTGGGACCTTGGGGTGGCCGACTCCACCGCTGTGTGGTTCTTCCAGGTTCCGGGCAGGGGCAGGGTCCATCTGGTGGACTACCTGGAGGCCAGCGGCGAGGGCCTTCCCCACTACGCGGCGGCCCTTCGGCAGAAGGGCTACTCATACGGGGTCCACATAGCCCCCCACGACATAATGGTGCGCGACCTCTCAACCGGCAAGAGCCGCCTGGAAACCGCCCGGAGCCTCGGAATCCCCTTCACCGTGGCCCCAAGGCTCCCCCTGGCCGACGGCATAAACGCGGCCCGGCTCCTACTGCCCAGGGCCTGGTTCGACTCCGAAAAATGCGGCCCCGGAATCGAGGCCTTAAAACTCTTTCGCCAGGTGAAGGACGAGCGCACGGGCCAGTTCACCGGCAGGCCGCTCCATGACTGGACCAGCCACGCGGCGGACGCCTTCCGCTACCTTGCCCTGGGGCTCGATCTCGCGGCCCCCGGCTGCGCCCCCATGACTGCGGCCCAGGCAGCCGCCCTTTATGAACAATTCGCTCCACCGAGGATATTCTGATGAACGAAACGGACGTGAAGAAGGATTTCGAAGCGGCCTACGACGAGGCCGCCGCCCACTGGGACGGCTTTGTGGCCGAATCCAAAAAGGACCTTGCCTCCTTTCTGGGCGACCAGTGGGACCCCGTTGACAAGGCCTACCTGGCCTCCCAGCGCAGGACCGCCCTGGTATTCAACAAGATTCACAGGGTTGTGAAGCTGATCGAAGGCTACCAGAGAAAGAACCGCCTAAGCCTTAGGGTGGAGCCGGTGGAAGGCGCGGACGGGGCCACGGCAAGCCAGCTTTCGGCGGTGCTTTTGTGGCAGCTCTCGTACGGGAACGGCTACAACGTGCTCTCCGACGCCTTCGCCGGGGCGCTCGTGACCGGCATGAACCTGGTGCGGCTATCGCTGGATTACGCCGACGACCCCCTAAACGGCGACATCCGCATAAAGCGCCTGCCCTACAACCGCTTCCTTCTGGACCCCGCCTTCACCGAGCGCGACCTGTCGGACTGCAACCACGTGCTCACCCGCCATTACGCGGATAAATTTGCGCTTTCCGCCATGCTCCCGGCCCATTGCAGGAAGGCCGCCCTGTCCATCCGCCCCAGGGGCGCGGACGGCAAATATCCCCAAGGCCCCCGCCCGCGCGGCATGTCCAGCGAGGGCCTTTTCCGGGTGGACGAATTTTTCCGGCGCACCACAAGCGAGGTCACCGTCCTTCTGGACCCCGCCACCGGCCAGGCCGCGCGCTTTGAGGGTGATGACTCGGAACTGTCGGAAATCCTTCTGCTCATGCCGCATCTTTCGGTCTTTTCCTCCCTGGCCAAGGGGGTTTCCCACAGCATTCTGGTGGAGGGCGAGCTTGTCCATTCCGGGCCCGAACCCACGGGCCTGGGCGATTTCCCCTTCGTTCCGGTCATGTGCTTCTGGAACCCTGAGTCCGAGGACCCCCGCCGCCGCCTCCAGGGCATAGTCCGCAACATGCGCGACCCCCAGGCCGAGATCAACCGCCGCAGGAGCAAGATGCTGGACTACATGGACTCCCAGATCGCCTCCGGCTGGATCGTGAAGGACGGCTCGGTGGTGAACCGGGAGGCCCTGTACGGCACGGGCCAGGGAAAGGTGATCTGGATGAACTCCCAGAGCCAGCCCGGCGACGCCCAGAGGATCGACCCCCCGGAAATCCCCGCCGGGCTCTTTCAGCTCGCGGACATCCTGGACCGCGACATCATGGAAATCCCAGGGGCCAACTCGGAGCTCATGGGAATGCCCGAAGCTGGCGGCCAGCAGGTGGCGGGCATCCTCTCCAAGCTCCGGCAGGCGTCCGGCCTCACCATCCTCCAGGACATCTTCGACAACTACCGGCTGGCCAAGAAGATCACGGGCCAGAAGATGATCCGCATGATCCAGGAAAATTACGGCCCGGAAAAAATCCGCCGCATCATGGGAAGCGAGCCCTCCGCCGAGTTCTACACGAAGGATTTCGGCAAGTACGACGCCCTGCCGGTGGAGGGGGTCCTTTCCGACACCCAGCGCCAGGTGCATTTCGCCCAGCTCGTGGAGATGAAAAAGCTCGGCGCGCCCATTCCCTGGGACGCCCTTATCGAGGCCTCGCCCCTGGAGAACCGGGAGAAGCTCCTTGAATCCATGAGAAACCAGGCCCTGGCCCAGGAGGCGCGGTCCCAGGCCGAAGCCCGCAGTAAAGGGGCCGCAGCCCTGGCCCAGGTCTCGGTGCAGCAGGCCCTCCTGGCCTCCCAGGCCCGTTCCCAGAAAATCCAGGAAACCCTTGCCGCCGGAAGGCTCAGGGCCGACCTGGCCCAGGCGGCGGAGCGCCTTGCCGAAGCCAGGAAAACCGAGGCCGAAACCGCCAGGGCCGCGAGGGAGCTTGTCGGCGCGGGCGAGGCCGCACCACAGGAGGACGCACGATGAAAACGGAAAATGCGACACCCCGCCCTTCTGCGGACAATGTTCTTTTCCTGGGCCAGGCCAGGGACGAGCTGGCCCGCGAGCTGGCGAAAACCTTGACCCGCGTGGTTGAGGCCAACATGGGCCGGGATTCCTACTACATCCTGGTTCACGCCAAAAAGCACCCCTTCATACCCAAGATGCTGCGCACGGTGGTGACCCTGCTTTCAGCCGAGCCGCCCCGGATGCTTAACACCATATGTTTCAGGATCGACAACCGCCAAGGCCGGGCCGAGCGCCTCTGGGTCCTGCCCCCGGACATTCCAAGGCCCATGTCCCTGGTGAGCCGGGATTTTGTCCCAGGCGTGGCAAAGGGGGCAGTGGGGATGCCCGTCATTTATTGATGGAAACCGTGGACATCATCTTAAACCTCAAAAGGAGCGACACTCAATGAGCGAAGACTTTTCAACGGGCGTCAACGATCCGGGTTCCGCCGCCGGGAACCCAACGGAGGCGGCAGCCGAAAGCGCCGCGTCAAACATTCTGGAGGGCTCGCCGGAAGAGGCGGGCGTAGCGCGCGGAAGCGTGCCGGTCAGCGTGGTCCAGGCCCTGCGCCGCGAGATGGGCCGCATTCGGGAGGAGAACCGCCTCTACCAGGCGGCGCTCCTGGCAAGCCACGGAGCCGGAAGACCCGGCTCCGGCAGCCCTTCGGGGGCCTCGCCCTCCAAGGCCGCCCCGGAGGGCCACGATTCCGCGCGTTCCCTTTCCGAGCGCCTGGACAGGGTGAGCCGGGAAATGGCCTTCATGCGCTTTTCAGGCGATCACCCGGACTTCATCGAGGCCATCAACACCCACCTTCCCGCAATGATCCGGGAAAAACCGGGGCTTCTGAAAAGCCTTCTGAAAAGCCCCAACCCCCTTGCCGCAGCCTTCGACATGGTGGCGAAAAGCGAGCCCTACAGGGCCTCAAGGGCCAAGGCGGGCGCGAAAGGCCCGGACGACCTTGCAAGCGCCGTCAGCCGCATTCTGAAAAACGCCGAAAAGGCGGGAGCGGCTGGCACCGGAGGGCGCGCGCCCTTCTCCCCGGCGGACAGAATCCGCAGCATGACCAGCGAGGAGTTCCGGGCGTTTACGGAGCAGGTCAAGGCCCAAGGATAGCAGGCTGTCCAAAAACGCAACGAATCAACCAACGACCTTTGAATCATTACTGCCTGCTTAAAAAGGCAAAACTCAAAGCCTGGATAAAAACGATGAAATGCAAGGAAGAGCGAGGCGGGCGGGGAGGAGTAGTACTTTTCGTACATGACGACCCGCCCGTCTCGGTCTGACGCCGCAGTTCGCGTTTTTAGACAGGCTTACAAGGAGGCTACAAATGAGCGATACTCTCACCACCACCGCCCAGGTCGACCCCGCAGTGGCCCTTTTCTACGACCGCAACCTCATCGAGGCGGCCCGGCCCGAACTGGTTCACGAGGGCTGCGGCCAGTTCCGCCCCATCCCCAAAAAGAGCGGCAACACCATCAAGTTCCGCCGCTACTCCAACCTCTCGGTGGCCGACACTCCGCTCACCGAGGGCGTCACCCCTCCGGGCCAGGCCCTTGCAAAGACCGACATCACCGCCACCATCGCCTGGTACGGCGATTTCGTCCACGTCACCGACGTTGTGGACGCCACCGTGGAAGACCCCGAACTCACCGTGGCATCCCAGAAACTGGGGTTCCAGATGGGCCAGACCCGGGACAGGCTCGTGCGGGACGTGCTTGCAGCCTGCGCCTCAAGCTCCAACGCCCTGGGCGGATCCAACGGCAACACCCCCACCGAGGTCACCCGCGCCGACATCGACCGCGTGGTGAAGACCCTTCTTTCCGCCAACGCCAAGATGACCACCCCGGCCATCCCCGCCGGAAACGGCGTGGGCACCGCCCCCATCCGCAAGGCCTACTGGGGCATCGCCGACACCGACCTCGTGGACGACCTGGAGGCCGTAGCCGGGTTCAAGTCCGTTTCCGAGTACGCCTCCCAGTCCGGAACCGCCGAGGCCGAGTGGGGAGCCACGGGCAACGTGCGCTGGCTCATGACCAGCGAGGGCTACGTGACGAGCGCCACCCCGGCGGTCTACCACCTGCCCATCCTGGGCCGGGACGCCTACGGCGTGACCGATCTGGCAGAGGGAAGCGCCTCCAACATCATCAAGCCCTTCGGCAGCGCGGGCACCGCCGACCCCCTGAACCAGAGGGCCAGCTCCGGCTGGAAGATGGGGTTCGTGGCCAGGATACTCAACGACAACTTCATGCATGTGTTGAAAGTGACCCACTCCTAGCCAGGCCGTCCACAGGCGCGATCCGCTGTGTTGCGCTGCGCCTCGCGGCTCATCGCCTGTGATCGGCCTGGTCCAGCCGGATTTGAGGTTTGAAGGAACACGGCAATGAAAAAGCGTCGGATTTCCAGAAACGGCGGTTTTGACGGTCATGGTTTTCAGAAGGGAGGCCCCCCTCCGGGGGCCTTTCCATCAATACCTTTAAAGGAAGGAGCAAGGGACATGGCGCAGACGGAAAAGGACCTGGGACCTCTGATTATGGTGAAGTTCGTGAACATCGAATCCCCCGGAGTGGACATCCGCTTCAACTACCAGGGCAAAGACTACGGCCCGCTTTCGGACGGCGAGGTCTATGAGCTTCCAAGGGAGGTGGTGAAGCATCTGAACGGCCTTTCCACCCCCAGGCTGGAGTACCGCATCGACCCGGCCACCGGCCAGGCCCGCTCCGCCATGACCGGGCGGCTCAACAGGTTCGCCCTCCAGGAGGCCTGAAAACGCGATCTCAAGTGTCAGGCTTCACGGCGCGGGTCGTCATGTACGGCAAGTACTATTCCTTCCCGCGCCGCTCGCCTTCCTTGCAGCTCATCGTTTTCAGTCCTCCTGGCCGAGCCTTTCGGCGAGCAGGTCAAGTCTCTGAAAAATTTCACATTTTGTAGGGCGTAATGGAGGCGACCAATGGACTGGACCCTTTCCGATATCAAAAACAAGATCAGGCGGCTGACGGGCAGGCCCGACACAGGTGAACTCATTGATGCCGACCTCAAAAACGCCGTCAACCAGTACTACAGGAACGTGCTTCCCCTGGAGATTCCGGCGGACGCCCTCCGGGGTTTCGCCTCCCAGGCGGTGGAAGTGGGCGACGGCGGCTCCTGGGTGCTTTCGCCCGACGTGATCTCCGTGGACCATCCCGTTTATCTGGTGGGGGCCGACGGGCTGGTGACCCCGGTGAACCTTTTCACCGCGCCGGTCACCTTTTTCCGGCTTCATCCCGAAGACGACACCATCCCAGGAACCCCCGAAGACCTCCTCATCTACGGGCGCACCCTCTTTCTGCGGCCCCTTGCCGACGCGGCCTTCACCCTGAAATACGCCGTTTACAGGCGTCCGGCGGCGCTGGCACTGGACACGGACAAGCCCCTCGATCCCGCCTGGGGGCCTTTGATCGCCTTCGGGGCTTCAATAGAGCTTTTGAAGGAATCGGGCGAGAGCGAGGAGGCCGCAAGCCTCACGGACCTCTACCGCTACCACCGCGACCTTTGCGGGCGCGGCAAAACCCTTTCCACGCCCGAATCGGTCCGGGCGATTCCGAGGTTCTGACATGGCCAACACAAGAGTCTGGAACGCGGCTTACGAATCCTCCCCGGCTGACGGCGACAACGTGAGCGAGGGGGCCGAGCGCATCAGAAACCTTAAAACAGACATCCGGGAGCGCCTTTCCAAAGACCACTTCATGGACCCTCTGGGAGCCGACGCCGACCATGGCGAACACGCCAGGGTCACCTTCAACGCCCCCCTTGAGGCGGACCCGGCCACGGTTGCGGAAAAGGGCTTCCTCTACACAAAGGACGTGTTGAACGCCGAAGAGGAGCTTAAAGCCGAGCTTTTCTGGAAGGACGAGGACGGCCACGCGCTCCAGGTGACCAGCGGCGGCGAGTTCGACGGCGACAGAATGGACATCGACTACGAGCCCGCAAACTACGTGCCGGACGATTCCCCGGAGGAGGCCCTTGACGCGGATGACCTGGCCGCTCACTTGAAGGGCATAGACACGGCCCTTGCGGTGGCGGTCCTGGAGCACGGGTGCAGGCTTTCGGTGAACGCGGGAGACACCGAGCACGACGTGGACATTTCGGCGGGGCTCCGGGTGGACGGCGGCCACGACACCATCATGCGCCTGGCCTCGCCGGTCACCAAGCGCATAGACGCGCCCTGGGCGGCGGGGACCAATGCCGGGGGCCTGGACGCGGGCAGCGTGGACGTCAACCTGTGGTACCACCTCTACGTCATCAAGAACCCGGAAACCGGGGCCGTTGACGCGCTTTTTTCCACCTCCGCCTCGTCCCCCGCCATGCCCGAAGGCTTCACAAAAAAGTGCCGGGTGGGGGCGGTGATGACCAACTCCTCCGCCAACCTGCGGGGCTTTGCCCAGGTGGGCGACCGCTTTTTATGGAAAGACCCGGTGCTGGATTTCGACGCGGCCTTCGGCGACACCAACGCCCACCTCATCACCGTGGCCTCCCCCACGGGTCTTAACTGCGAGGTGAAAATAAGGGCCTCGCACTCGGTTTCAACCACCCTCGTCTACATTTCAAGCCCCCTGGTGGACGACGAGGCCCCGGATTACACCGCAGCCCCCCTTGCCAACCTCCACGCGGGCGGCAGCGGCATGTACGAGGAGCTGGACGTCATAACCGACGAGGGCGCACGGGTCAGGGCAAGGGCCAACTCCACCACCACCCAGCTTAGGCTTCTCACCGTTGGCTGGCGCGATCCGGGCGGGAGGATGAACTGATGGCCTCATATAAGCCTCACCTAATAAGCGATTTTCGCGCGGGATTAAGGACGGACCTCGACCCCTGGCTCACCCCGGCGGACGCCTTTCCGGTCCTCACCGACGCCATCCTGGAAAACGGCGTGGTGCGCCAGAGAAAGGGATTCACCGCCTTTGCCGACACCGGGGCGGGCAGGCCCATAACAGCGGTTCTGCACCATGTGAAGGACGACGGCTCGCGCCAGATGCTTGTGGCGGATACCACCAGGCTCTTCCGCTATTCCCCGGCAGGCGGCGAGCTGACGGCGGTGGACGCCGCCGACGCCTGGACCGGCGGTGGCCGCAACCTCATCTCCTGGGTCAACTGGAAGGGCCGGGTCTTCATGGCCAACGGCAAGGACCCCTTGCGGTCCTACAACGGGGCCTTGGCCGACTGGGTGACCGTGGACCTTACGGGCGCGGGCTTAAACGAGCTTTCTTCCTGCGCCTTCGTGGAGGTCAACAAGGAGAGGCTCATCCTCTTCCGCACAACGGAAAACGGCGTGCGCCATCCCGCAAGGGCCAGGTGGTGCGCCGTGGGGAACCCGGATGACTTTTCCGGCGACGAATACGTGGACGCCCCCACCGCCGAGTGGATACGCGGGGTCATGCGCCTTGGGGACGACATACTGGTCTTTTTCGACGAGTCGGTCTGGTGGCTCAAATACACCGGGGACCCGGCCCTTCCCTTTCGCTGGGAGCTGATGGATTCCGGTGCGGGCTCCGCCGCCCCCTTTTCCCTCATGAACCTCGGCAACAGTGTGATGGCCCTTTCCCGCGCGGGCCTCGTCATCACCGACGGAAGCTCCGTCAGCCGGATGGACCGGAAAATCCCCCACGCCGTGCTTTCGGTTTCCAGAAACTACACCGAAAAGGCCTTCGGGGCCCTTATTCCCGAAAGCCGCCAGGCCTGGCTCCTCTTTCCGGAAGGGGAGGCCGAAAGCCCCGACCGCGCCCTTGTTTACTCGCAGGACGACGCGGCCTTCGCCATGTTCCGGATTTCCGCCTCCTGCCTCGGGATGCGCTACGCGGGCGACGCGGCAATGGCCTGGAGCGCGGCCACCGGCGCGTGGGACTCCTGGATGGGCTCTTGGGTGGACTCCCTTGGCAGGGTGGGCTTTCCCGTCGCACTGGCGGGCCGGGAGGACGGAACCGTGATGAGGCTGGTTTCGGGAAACGACGACCTGGGCGAACCGGTCAGGATGGAGGTCTCCTCCGGCCAGTGGAACCCCTACAAGGGCCAGGGCGCTTCCACCCGCATGGGGCGGCTGGACCTACTGCTCGAAACCGACGGCGAAACCGCCCTTTTCGTGGATTTTTACATGGGCGGCTCCGAAACCCCCTACCTTGCCCGCACGGTCACGGTGAACACCAACGGGGCCAAGAAGTGGGTGAGGCTCTTTTCGGGAGCAGTTGCGGACTTCCACCGGGTGCGCATCCGCCATGAAACCCCCGGACGCGCCATAGGCATACATGCCGTCATGCCGTGGTTCGCCCCTGCGGGCAGAATGGCGGCGAACTGACGGACGGGCTGAGGGCTTTCCGTAGGTTGGGTGGTTCCGGCCCGAAGGGCCGGGTTCACCCAACAATAGCGTCTTTTTAATGCAGGCAAAACAAAACAAGTAAAGCCCCGCGCTCCGTCATTCCGGCGTAGGCCGGAATCCAGTTCTTTGCTTTAAGCGCGGCATTCTGGACCCCGGCTTTCGCCGGGGTGACGACTCGCGGCAGGATGCCCGAATCACCTCATGCTAAAAATGGTTCATAGCCACCGATAGAGAATGTTGGGTGAACCTGCACTTCGTGCAGAACCACCCAAACTACCAAGGCGCTCCGTTTTTTAGACGGGCGAATAAGGAGGCAACATGGCGAATCATCTCCCCCCCACGGTCCGTCTGGTCATGGACCTGGAAGGCGCGGCAAGCGGCGACCCGGCGCGGGTGAAGGCGAGCCTTTCCAGGCTCCTTCAGAGGCTCACCGGCGTTTACGAGGAAATCGCCCAGGTGGTGAACGAAAACTGGGAGAAGCGCAATGAGCCGTCCCCGTAAAAAAAGGCCCGGCGGCACCGGGCTCAAGTTCACCCGTGTCAGGGACTTCGGCCTTATCCCAAAACGTCTGATCGAAGAGGTGAAGCCCAGGGAATGCGACCCGGAAGCCATTTACGCCTGGGGGCCCTCCATCTGCGCCGACCCGCGCACCATCCTGGGGGTTTTCGCGGACCGCGAGGCCCTGGTCCGGGGCTTTTTGTGGGCCACCTTAAACCCCCTGGACCGCCGCATCCACGTTCAGATGCTTTCGGTGGACGAGGAATTCCGGGGCCGGGGCATCGTTCGTGAGGCCAAGGGGATCCTCGACCGGGTGAAGCGGGAAACCGGGGCCGTGGGCCTGGTTTTCCGAACAATAAGGCCGGAGTTGTTCACGGGGCTGGGATTCATCCGAAGCGAAACTCTCATCATGGAGGAAAAACAAGATGGGCGGAGTAAGTGATTTCCTTTTCGGTTCGAGCGGTTCCCCGCGCCAGACCGGCACGGCGGACCTTCTTACCGGCTCCCAGAAGGACCTTTTCGAAAAACTTCTGGCCTTTGCCGGAAACAGCGTCGGAACCGGGCTTTCACCCTACGGCGGAGAGCTTTCAGCCGGGGCCTCCCCCCTCGAGAGCCAGAGTTTCGACGCTATAGACACCATGCTTTCGGGCGGCGGAATCCTGGGCCAGGGCCGGGACGCCCTTTCCGGGCTTTTATCGGACTTCGACCCTACGGAAGCCTCGTCAACCTGGCGGGCAACCGTGGGAGACCCCATGATGGACGCCTGGCAGGACGAGATTCTGCCCAAAATCAAAGAGGAGTTCATAGCCCTGGGCGCGGGCTCCTCCGGGGCCGCCAACAGGGCCATAGCCGGTTCCGGGGAGGACCTTGCCGAAAGCATGGGATCGAATCTCGCCCGGTTCCTCTTCGACGCGGGCGAGGCCCACAAAAACCGCCAGGCCACGGCGGCGGACGAGGCCCTTTCCTACGCGGCGACTCCGGTGCAGCTTGGCCTTTCCGCCGGGGCCGCACAGCGCGGCATCGGCCAGGACGCCCTTTCCGCCGACTACCAGGAGTGGCTGCGCACCCGCGCCGAAAACAACCCGGCCCTGGCTCTGGCCATGAACCTTCTGGGGGTGAGGTCCTTCCAGCCTATCATCGATGAAGGAAAGGAAACCGAAAGCGCCTCGGCCCTTAAGGAGTTGGCGAGTATTTTCAACGTGTTCAAGCTGGCCAAGTAAGGGTGCTGTCAGAACTTCAACCAACAGACAGGCAGGAGGAGTCCATGAAACGCCTTTTCACCATTTTTTCCGCCCTTTTCGTTCTCGCTCTTTTCACGGCCTTGCCCGCCCTTGCCGGGGACACGAACGCCGTCACCATCGCCGACGGCGAAACGGCGGTGGCCGCAGGCCATTCCTATTCCCCGGTCACCATCAACACCGAGGGTCTCGAAGGCTTCTTCGCCCTTCAAGGCCAAATCGAGGGCGGCGGCGCGGCCAGGATCGAGTACCAAACCAGCGCCGACGGCGCAGCCTTCACCGAGCCCCAGGGAGCGCGGGACATAATCGAGGGCTTCACCGCCACGAGCGGCCCGGCCTCGGACGGAAGGTTCTACGTGCAGTTTACGCCGGATTTCTGCCGCTATCTCAAAATCGTCATAACCGAGACCGGCGGAGTCAGCTCCATCACCCCATCCGTCACCCTTTTGAAAAGGTAGGGAGGCTTTCATGAAAACACTCTACGCAATCATGGCTGCGGCCCTGGCCTGCCTTCTTCTTCTGGCCTTCGCCGGAAACGCCCCTGCGGGCTGGAACGGAAACGGCGGGTGGAAGGGGCCGGAGCGCTCAAAAAGCGTGGCTTTCCAGATCGACCCCGCCTCCACCGCCTCCACCCTTGGATCGGGCAAGGCCGCCTTCACGGTGCCGGACTGGATGGGCGGCTGGACCCTGGCTTCGGCCGACTGCCGGGTCTACACGCCGGGATCGGGAACCGGGAGCCTGGACGTAAGCGTTTCGCGCCGCACTTCCTCCTCCGAGGCCCTCATGTACAGCGCCACCGTGGCCACGGGCTACACCGGCTGGCACGAGACGGCCACGCCCGCCAACTGCGCGGTTCTGCCGGGCGACCTTGTCACCGTGGGGGTCACCCGGATTCACTCCACGCCCTCGAAGGGGCTGTGGGTCACCCTCACTTTCGTTCCTTAACAGGCGGCCTGGAAGCGCGATCTGCTGTGTCAGACTTCGCAGGGCGGTCCGCCACGTACGAAAAGTACGCTTGCTCCCGCCCTGCTCGTCTTCCTTGCATCTCATCGCTTTCAGACCGCCTTTCCGCGTAGCCGGAAAAGAAAAAGGCAAGGCCGCCTTGCCGAATGCAAAACCTTTTTCATCAGGAGGATCATCATGAAAATGAATTTCATCCGATCCGTTCTTGTCGGCCTTTTCATGGGAGCTGCGGCGTTCTTCGCCATTGTTCCCGGCGGATACTGCACAGAGCCCTGCTTCGACTGCCTTATAAGGGCCACGGACGAGGCGGAGGGCGTGAATCCGTCCGCCCGGTCCCTGGCCGGGGACATCATAGCCTGCCGCCCGGAAGGCTGGGCCTGGGGAAGAAAGGAAACAGGCCCGGATTACAGAATTGTCCGAATATGCGGTCTTGATTCACAGGGGGCGGAACTTCTCTGCGTTCCGCTCACCGGCCCGGACGGGCTGATAGCCGCGCCCCGCCGCTTTTCGGTGGATTTCACCGACCCGCTGATAAGCGGCGGCGGCGAAATCGACGCCTCAACCCACGCCGTCATCATCGACAGGTCACGCGCCTTGCGCGTCACGGCCACAGGCGCGAAGGACGCGGCGCTTATAAGCATGGCCGAAGATGCGGCGGATTTCGATCTTACGGGAGGAGGACAATGAAACGCTCACTTTGCATCTTTCTGGCGGCCCTTTTCCTTGCGTGGACCGCAGAGCCCCTCTGTGCCGATTCCTCCCGCAGGCTGCCCGCGATCTACAGCGTGTCCACCTTCGGCGGATCCACGCGGGACTACACCACCCTCGCGGCCTGGGAATCGGACACCGACAACAACCTCACCGAGGGCGGAATCGGCGCGCAGACCTGCGGACAGGTGCTCGACTGCTACCCGGATTCAGCCAGCTACGACCAGCGCGTGACCCTCATGGGAGCCACCGCCAACGCGGGCTATTTCCGGGTGATCCGGGCGGCTCCGGGCCATGAAAGGCAGGTGGTCTTCGATTACACGGGGGCCCTGGGCACCTACGAGGGCGTGATCTGCGTGAACGGCGAAAGCTACGCGGGCATTTACGACCTCGTGATAAGGCACCACGTAAACCAGGACAACATCACCAAGGACCTGTTTTTCCAGTCGAATCCATACGCCTGCCGGGTGGTGGGCTGCGTTGCGGGACCCTCGGAAAACGCCAACCCGACAGGGGTGGGCGGGGCCCAGACCTACAACGGCAGGGCCGTTTTCATCAACACAACCTTTCTGGGCAACAACACCGGCGTGGAATACGGGATCATCGCCGGAACCGCCGACACAGCCGCCTACAACTGCGTTTTCTACGGCTGGAGCACCGGCTGGTACGGGGCCGCAGCAGGCTCTTTCGCCAAGAATTCGATTTTCCAGACGAACGGCGCTGATTTTTATTCCAACACCCCGGCCCTCACCACCTGCATCTACAGCGGCCACGGGACAGCCAGTTTCGTTGACCCGGCCAGCGGGAATTTCCGCCTTGCCGACAGCGACACAAACGCAAGGGACCAGGGGACGAACCTGTCGGCTGACACGGTGTTCGCATTCACGGACGATTTCGACGGCGACGCCCGGCCTTACGGCTCCGCCTGGGACATAGGGGTCGACGAGTGGACAGCCCCCACGGCCCTGGTGAGCATCCCGGTTTTTTGACGATTTCAACCAAAAGGAGATCGAACACATGGAAGATCAGGTTGCGGGAATAGCCGCAGGCGCTCTTGCCTTCGCATCCGCCGTGGGCCTTGCCCTGGTGAAGCTGGGGGTCCTGCCCCTTTCCGCTCCCAGGGGCGGGGCCTCCTGCCCGGACGAGGACTGCAAAAAGGAGATGGTCCGAAGCATGGAAAAGCTGGACGCCCTGGAAAACCAGGTGTTCGGGGTCATCGCCCCCAAGCTCGACCGCATCGCCGAAGACGTGGCCTTCATGCGGGGCCGCCTGGAAAACTGATCGTAACCCACGGAAAAGGAGGTGAAAAATGGATCACGGAGAGGCTTTGATCAAGCGGCACGAGGGCTTCAGCGAGCGGGTCTATATCGACACGGTGGGCGTCCCCACCGTGGGCTGGGGCCACGCCCTCCACGAGGGCTCGCCCTTTCCCGAATCCGCGTCGCGCATTCTCTTCGACCAGGATTACCACAGGGCCAAAATGGCGGTGGCCGGGCTCGCGGCGGACGGCCTCATACCTTCCGACCTGGACGAGGTCAGAAGGGCGGTCCTGGTGAACATGGCCTTCAACCTTGGGGCGGCGGGCCTGCGAAAATTCAAGGGAACCCTTGGGGCCGTGAAGCGCCGGGATTTCAAGGCTGCGGCGGGCGGCATGAGGGCGAGCCTCTGGGCCCGGCAGGTGGGCAAAAGGGCCGGAGAGCTGTGCGCCATGATGGAGTCGGGCGCATGGCCCGCGTATCTGAATCAGCCTGTCTAAAACGCGAATCGCTGTGTCAGGCTTCACAGCGCGGTCCGCCACGTACGAAAAGTACGCTTGCTCCCGCGCCGTTCGCCTTCCTTGCGCTTCATCGTTTTATCCAGGCTTCATATCCAGCCTTTTTCAACAGGCTGATACGGCTTTCCGGGCTTCCAGGCGGGCGCTTCCGCCTGGAAGCCCGCAACCGGGCCGGTTTCGGCCCAAACCACCCAAAGGAGGACAACATGGATCAGAAAACAACGGCAAATGCGGTAAAGGCGCTTTTGAAGACCAAGACCTTCTGGACCGGCGTGGCCGGGCTGGCCACCGCCACCGGCGCGGCCGCCGCGGGCGAGATGTCGATAGCCCAGGCCGTCCAGACGGCCATCACCTGCCTCATCGGCATCTTCCTCAGGAGCGGCATGATCAAAGCATAGCGGCATGAACCGCAGCCGGGCCGATCCTTCGCTATCAAGGGTCGGCCCGGCAACCGGGGCATCGTAATCGGACGGGAACAAGGTTGACAACATGGTGTTTATCGTAGTTTAATAAGTCAACTGATGCATGGGCTCACCATGCTGAAAGGGAGCTTGTCATGCTGAATAATTCAGGGGCGTTAAACAACGTAATGGGGCTTTCCGGCGATCTGTTGCGTGATGAAATCGAAAAAATCATGGAACGCGCGGCCATTGCCAACAAACTGGGCAATCTCGACAGTTCCAAATTTGCCGATTACTCCTCGAAGGTCGTCAGGGGCGAGGATGAACCCCCTTCAGTTCCCGAACCGGGCGGCGAAACGCGAAAAAACGTTCTCACGGCCTATCTCGATGACAATTCCGGCTCCCCTGCCGATTCAGGCCTCCTGCGGAAGCTGGAGGATGAAAGAGTTTATCCCGGGCTTGTCCGGGCGGTTGCGAATCATCCCGAACCGGACTACGTTGCGCAAAAAATCAACCGGCTCGCACAAAATTATAAAGGGGTAAATGAGGAAGAAAGTGATCGCCAACTGCTTGCCGGAATGGAAAGCGACATGGGCGGCTTTCTGACGGCCCCGTCCGAGCCGAAAGGATATGCGGATTATTTGCCCCAAAATAAGAGAGCGGATGAATTACTTGATGCAGCGCGCAAGGCGACAGACAGTTTGGCACGACAGGGCAAAATTTCATCAAACAGATTCATTAATCAGTATTCTAAAGATGTTTATTTGTTTGATGAATGGGAGTGGCCGCATAAACATCTTGGCATTCCCAAAACTGGTCTTGGGAAACCTTATTACAGTTGTGTTGAACAGACTGAGCATGTAATAGGTGAATTGCAACCCAAATTTCCTGAATATGAATTCAAAATTATCTCAAGGCCATTTCATACTTTTGGCATCGGAGTACCCAAAAACAAAGGATACCCTCATGTTATTATAGATCCATTAAAAGATTTATATGAACCATTCAATCCACCCTATTTGCCATATACAAATCTTCTTATCCCGCAATCCTAAAAATCGATGTTCAGCCAAATATTAATTAAGTCAATATTTGGCTGAACATACTCTATGAAAGCGTGTATTATGAATTTACATATTTCGAAAAAATGCCTTATAGGATGGCTAATTATATTTGAAGGCTGTTTCTTTTTTATAAGATATTTAGCTGTTTCAATAATTATATATAGGTATGATAAAATACTTAATAGTAAAATATTATTAACTTCATTTAATGATTACATAATACTTTCTCCAATTTTTATATTTCAATTTTTTATTTTACTTTATTTAGGTTTGAAACTAATTAGAAATAATATTTTGACAAGAAGGTTTTATGATTCGTGTTTATTTACATTATCAATTTTATCAATATCATATTTCATATTATTGTTTAGTTATAATGAAGAATCAAATAATATCATTGAATACAGCTTACCATTATTTTTAATTACATTTATAATATTAAATATTGTAATTTCATTTATTTTATTTGATATGAATGATTATTCTTACAATAATAAAATTTCTACTATTAAAAAACCATTTGACGAAAAATTAGGCTTTTTTTTTACTGTTAACCATATATTGGCTTTATACTCGGTTTTTAATTATATAAATGGATACGGTTATTTTTCACTATATATAGGTTCTTTTTTATGTATAATAATGACAATAATTTACTTTATCGGAAAATTGACTTTCCTTAATGGCTATGATGAGTTGCATCTTTGGATAACTTTTAGGCCTGTTATTTATTATACAATAGCATCGACAGTTCTGGTTTGCCTTTATTTTATGTTATGAACCCGTTTTTATAATAAGGTGAACGTTTAAAACAAACATAAGTTGTGATCAAATCGGAGTGGGCTATGGATATAAAAAGGCATGGTATTAGCTTTGTCGGCATAGTCCTGCTGTTTCAAGGGGCTTTTGTTGCGTTCATATATACTGCGTCACGAATATTGAATTTTGAAAAATGGTTCTACAATAATGGGATATTGATTCCAGGCGCACTTTTGGAACTATATTTTACTATCTTAATAATATCAATTATATGTTATCTTGGAGTGGCACTCTTAAAAAACAAAACCAACAATATTAAAACTTATGGCAGTATTCAGTTTTTTTTATCTGTTTTGGACATAATTTATATAATAATTATATTTTCAAATATATCGTTATCGGTGAAAATATTGTTAGGTTTATTGTTTTTTATTAATATTATATCAATAATGATTATATCAAAATACAATGTTCTGATTAATAATTCTGAAAATGGCTTAGTAGATGGACATATAGGTTATAAACTTATTTCATTATTTATAATTAACCATATTATTTCAATATCATGTATCTATAATTTTTTTAAATTTTCGAGCTATCTGACAGGGAATATAATTGCTTGTATCATTTTATCAATAATATACCTTATTTTAAGAGGAACCGTTTTCAAAAACTATGACTCATATAATTTATGGATATCATTCAGGCCTTCGATATGCGTTTCAATTATTGCAATGTCTTTATATGCAATTTATGGGATCATATCATTGATAATTTAAGCATAAATATTGTAATAACTTCTTGTAGCATAACCGAACATCTTGAAAACTGGAGATTTCCAGCTTAAAGCGAAGGATAACTCATGAAAAATTTTGTTCTTATCGCATTTGCTTTCATGTTTGCCTTTGCCATTTTTCCCGATGTCGGCAAATGCGGGCCTGAAAAGCATCATGTCGTCAAAATGACGGTAAATATTGAAAACGAAAGGCAGTTGCAGAAAGCGGTTAACGATGGCCATCAGCCCTGGCGGCTTGCCCCCGCTGATGTGGCTCACGCTGCGGTTCTATCAGTCAATGACAAGGCAAGTTACGACAACTGCCATTTAATCCGGCAAACAGACAAAGAGGCCTGGGTAAAATGCACAAGCCAAAAGGAAGATTATCTCGTGTATCTCAAAAGGCTTGTGGAACCGAAGGGAATATGGACGGCGGTATCGATGGAAATTTCTCCTGCGGCAAAGCCTGAACCGCAATGATCTCCCAATCCGGCGGCGCGAGGGTGATGCCCCGCGCCGCCTGCGTGATTGCTCCGCCTGGGCCGTCAAAAAAACCTCATCCCACCGATTTCAGAACCCTTGCAAAGCCGGGAATCGCCTTTTTGATGGTTTCGTCGTCCACGCAAAAGGCTATGCGGATGTGGCCGGGGCCGCCGAAGCCCCTGCCCGGAACCGTTAAGATTCGCTCCTTCGACTGGAGCTCCCGCACAAAGGCCACGTCGTCCTCTATGGGCGATTTCATGAAAAGGTAAAAGGCCCCCCTTGGCTTTTCAAAGACGTAGCCCGCCTCCTTAAGGCCCTCGGTCAGAAGCTCCCGCTTTCTTGCGTAATGGGAAACGTCCACGCCCGCGCCAAGGATTTTGGCTATCACCCTTTGCATCAGAGCGGGCGCGTTCACGAAGCCCAGGATGCGGTTGGCAAGGGTCATGGCGGCGATGAGCTTGTCCTTGTCGGCGGCCTTGGGATGCACCGCAAGCCAGCCGATGCGCTCGCCGGGTATGGAAAGCTCCTTGGAGTAGCTGGTTGCCACCATGCTGTCGGGGTAGGATTCAAAGACCGGCGGAACCTCGGCCCCGTCGTACACTATGCGGCGGTAGGGCTCGTCGGAGATCAGATAGATGGTGCGCCCGTGCTTTTTGCCGCCCTCGGTGAGGGCTTGGGCCAGGGCGTCCAGGCTTTCCCTTGAATAGACCTGGCCCGTGGGGTTGTTGGGCGAGTTGATGATGACCGCCGCCGTTTTTTCGGAGATGGCGGCCCGGAAGGCATCGATATTTAGGGAAAAATCCGGGTTGGTGGGCACGGTTTTGAGCACCGCTCCGTGATTTTGCACATAGAAGGTGTACTCGGCGAAAAAGGGCGCGGGAGTCAGAACCTCGTCGCCCGGATTCACGATGGCTTTGAGGGCCACATTGAGCGCCCCGGCTGCGCCGCATGTCATGATGATTTCATTGGCGGTGAGAGGCGCGCCCAGTTCCTTTGACGCGAACTCCGCAACCGCCGCCCGCACGTCCGGGTACCCGCCGTTGGGCATGTAGCCGTGCACCGGGCGTCCCGCCGTGTCGGCGCATTCGGAAAGGGCCTTGTAAAAGGCTTCCGGCGGCTCCACGTTGGGGTTTCCCAGGGTGAAGTCGTACACGTTTTCCCTTCCGTGAATGGCGGCCAGCTTCGCGCCCTCCTCGAACATCTTCCGTATCCACGAGCTTTTTTCGATGCTCTCTTCCATTGCCCTTGAGATGCTCATTGCACTGATTCCTTTTCGATTGCGGTTTCCTTAGGGTTTCAAGACTGTAAGGTTTCTTGAACAGCAGACCGCGCCAAAGTCAAGGGGAAAGATTTCTGCAGGGTAAGGTATTTCACACACAACAATGATAAGTGTCAGACAAAATATCTTGACAAAACCGGGCCAGGGTTCGTAAATTTTAGCATTCGTTCAAATTGTTGAGGGTAAAGGCGCAAACGCATATTTTTCCATCCGTCCCCTGGGCGCTTTTGTGCGCCAGTGCCGACAATTTTACCGGGGGCGCAAATTATCTCCATTTTTCGTTTCCCGAAAATGGCAGTGGGGAGGAAGACCGGGGCATTTCTTCCCCTTGCCGGATTTTTCAAAAACTGGAAAAGAACCATGCTCCGCTTAATAACACCAACAGTTTATGGAGGCTCTCATGCAGCGCGGATTTTCCGGCAAATTTCGGCTTCTCGCAGTTCTCCTCCTCTGTCTCCTTGCCGCATCATGTTCCAGCTCCTCAAGCACCGGGGCCGCAAATGATGACGGGGACACCACGGGCATCACGGGCAACGCGGTAAAAGGGCCGATTTCCGGCGCGCTCGTCCAGGCCTTTTACTTCAACGATCTTGGGCAGTTGGTGGAACTCGTGGCCGAAAACGCGCCCGTGACAACCGGCGCAAACGGCGGGTTCACCTTTCTGGCCAACGCGGCCCAGCTTGCGGCCATCAACGGCCCGGTGATCCTCCAGACCTTCGGCGGAACCATGTACGGAGCCGCAGCGCCGATTCTGGCGGCCATAATAGAAGACCCGTCCTCCCTTAACGGCGGAAACCTCGCATCCTACCTTTCAACGGCAAGCACCGTCGCCGCCGAACTTCTGAAGCAGCTTGCCGAAAGCGGCGCAGCGCCCACCAGGGAGCAGGCTGCGGCCATCATCGCCCAGGTGGAGCAGGAACTTGGAGTTGATCTTTCGGAAAACCCCCTAACCCCCGGAACCGGCGTGGCCTATATCAACGAGATGCTGGACCAGAACCTTGATCTCATCCAGCAGGCCCTTGCCAACAACGACTCGGTGAACGACTACATCGACTACCTTGTGGCCAACCTGTCCTCCGCCAGCGGCAAGCTGGACGACATGATGGACGACCCGGCCCATCCCGGCCAGGACATCGCGGCGGCCTTCGCGGGCTATTACACCGAGCTTGCCAAGATTCTGGCCAACCCGGACGCCTTCCGCAAGCTGAAAGCCTATCCGTCCTCGCCCTTTGTTTCCGATAACGGCGTAACGCCCACAAACATCAACGCCCTTCTTGTCACCGGCAGGGCCGTGCCGGTTGTGGGAGGCACCATCAATTTTCTGGCCATCGGGGCAGGCGGCGCAATAACCGCCACCGCCGTCACCAATGAAAACGGCATTGCAAGCTTCGGCCTGACCGCCGACACCCAGGGGCTCATAACCATTGAGGCGTCCTATGCCCTGGCCAACGGCAACACCATAACCTCCACCACCCAGGTGATGGTGGTCGCGGACGCCGCCTTAAATGCCCAGACCTACGAGGACGTGCTGAATCTTCTCATGATGAGTCTTGCCAACTGCGACGGCAACATGGACGCGGCGGCGGTCATGACCGACGTGTGCGAGGCCATGGGCATAACCGAGGTGAACGGGGCCAACGCGGCCGTAATTGCGGCGAACCTCTGGGCAAAGTTCATCGCGGGCTTCCCCTGCGGAACCATTCAGAGGACCGGCAACACCATAACCTTCACCTTCAACGGGTCCCAGACCTGCGGCGGCATCACCGGGACCGTGAAGGTGACGCCCTCGGTGGGGCCGGGCGGGGTGGAGTGGACCATAGTCTATCAGAATCTCCAGAAGGGCGAGATGGTGATAAACGGCACCGCCGCCACCAGCTTCGCCAAAAACGGCAACCTTCTCACCGTGACCCACGTTTCGGAGAACCTTTCCGCCAACGGCTACCAGCTTGACGGAACATCAACCGTCGTGATCGATCTGACCACCGGCCTGCCCAAAACCGGCACGCTGGACACCATGCTCTCCTTCACCTATCAGAACGCCCCCGCCACCGCCGACGTGGACGTTTTGTGGGACGCCAACCTGGGCTTCACCGGGACCATCGTCGTAACCATGAACAACGTCCAGTACAACTGCCAGGTTACGAACGTGAAGATCGATCCCAACTGCGGGATTCCCACTTCCGGCACCATGACCATTAACGGGTTCGCCCTCGATTTCTCCCAGACCACCTGCGAGAATCAGACTGTCCTTATCCAGCTCCCGGTTGTGGGCTGGGTGCCCATCGACATGGAAACCGCGGTTGACTACTTCACCGACATGGAGAATTAGGGGCCGACCGGCCGCAAATTGAAGTCTGAACGATGCTGAAAGAGTCCGGGGGAAATTAACCACCCCCGGACTCTTTGTTTTTAAACCCTATAAGCCACCTGGATGCGAAGCCTGGATACCAGTTTGGATTATGGCGATGAAGTGCAAGGAAGAGTGAAGCGGGCGGGGAGGAATAGTACTTTTCATATATGACTACCCGCGATTGCTCCGCGTGACACAGCGAGTCGCTTTTCAACCAACCCCGCACCAAGCCTGGATAAAAACGATGAAGAGCAAGGAAGGCTGGCTTGGCCGGGGAGGCCGTGTACTAAATGTACATAACGAGCCGGCCAAGCCAGCCTGACACAGCTATTCGCGTTTTTAGACAGGCGCTAAAACAGCACGGCTTTGATGAAGTATACCAGCGCCACACAGACATAGGCCAGTTTCAGCGCCATGGAGGCCACTGTCCCCATGAACACGCCCCAGCCCGCCTTGACCGCCTGGTTCATGTCGCCCTTGTCGATCCACTCGCCCATCACGGCCCCGGCAAAAGCTCCCATGAATATGGTCCAGGGCGGAAAAATGAAGATTCCCGCCACCATGCCCACCACGCTCCAGAGAACGCTCATGCGGCTTGCGCCGTAGCGCCTCGCGCCCACAAGGGGCAGGATGTTGTCCGAAACCGAGACAAGGACTGCGAAAACCCCCATCAGCACCAGAAAGAGCCCGGAAAAGGGCTCCCAGGATTTCGCCATGGCCGCGAAAAGAAGGGCCGCGTAGGCCAGGAATGGCCCCGGAAGCACCGGCACCACGCAGCCCGCCAGGGCCAGGATGAGGGCGAAGATTCCGAGAATTATCAGTACTGCTGTCATGGAAGTTCCTTTACATGGCGGCGTTAAAAATCTTGCACGGCCCGTGTTTGTTGAAGTATATGAAAATGGTGGAATAATACTGTCTTCAGCACGTTTTCTACCTCACCCGCTCCCTTTTTACAAGCCCGTCAAAACCAGGAGGCCCCATGAGTCTGCGCCTGAAAAAAACCCTCGGCTGGTTGGTTTTCGCGGTCCTGGCCATAGTGGCCGGGCTCTTTCTGGGCACTGCGGGTGCGGGAAAAACCGGGGCGCTCGAAATCGTGCTGGTGACTCCTTCGGATGACGCCGTTGAGGAATCCCGCCAGATCGTCTTCCATTTCAACAGGCCAGTGGTGCCCTTAGGGCGCATGGAGCGCACGGCGGACGAAATTCCGGCCACCATCGAACCCGCCCTGAACTGCACTTGGCGCTGGCTGGACACCGCAACCCTTGCCTGCGACCTTTCCGAGGGCCGGGCCTTCACCCCGGCCACGCGGTTTAAGGTCACCATGAAGCCCGGCATAAGTGACGAAAGCGGCGAGACCCTGGCCGCGCCTTTCACCCACATCTTTTCCACCCCCGGCCCGGAAACGGAGGAAGTGCGCCACTACACCTATGCCGCGCCCCAGAAGCCGGTGCTTTTGGTGAAGTTCACCTTAAAGGTCTCAAGGGAGTCGGTGGAAAGGGCCTTGTCCTTCGTGCCCCAAACGAAACTGGACGGGCTGGTTCCGGTAAGGGCCGAGGCCGCGCCGGAAACCCTTGCCGAGCAATACGGACTGGATAACGGCGGTGGGCCGGGGACTGCTGAAGGCGGCGAGTTTTCCGGCGTCTGGATCATAAGCCCTGCGCGCGACCTTGCCCCCGACACTGCTTACGACATCGTGGAGCAGCCGGGGCTGGTTTCGATTTCGGGGCCGGTCAGGGGCAGGGGAAAGGGAAAGGTCGCGGAAACCCGCACCTACGGCGACTTTTCGTTTCTGGGAATAGACGGGGAGGACATCCACGGCGATCCCCTTGAAGCAAAACCCGGAAAAAGGGAAAAAAATCCCCGCAGGTTCGATATTGAAAGAAGCCTGCAACTGACCTTCAGTTCGCCCGTGGCCTACTCGGAAATCGCCTCGAATGTAAAAATTTCACCGGGTGGCGCGGACTCCGAAGAAGATAAGGGCGAAGAAGATTACGAGGACGAGGACGACACCATAGACCAAAACGACGGCGATTTCACCTGTGATCTTCCCGTAACCCCCCGCCCTTACACCACATACCGCGTCACCGCCCCGGCAGGAACCATAAAGGACAGGTTCGGAAGGGTGCTCAAAAAGGCCATCGACATCACCTTTTCCACCGACCATCTTAAACCCTACGCCGGATTTGAGTACAACACTGCGGTTCTGGAATCCGAGGTGGAGACGGATTTCCCCATTGTCATGACCAACATGAAATCCGCCTCAATACGCTACGACGCCCTGACCCCCAGGGGCCTCGTGCGGGGCCGCATAAGGGCGGTTCCCGGAAACACCGTCCCGGATGAAAGAAGGTTCATGCCCACGGGGCTTAAATCAATGCTTTCGGGCCAGACCGGGCTTGTGGTGGGAAGGATCGTTTCATGGAATCCCAAACACGCAATTTCAAAAGATGAAGAGTATGGATTGAACTTTTTCGCCCAGCGAACGCCCTTTCAGGTGAACGTGAAAATCGGCCACCAGAGCTCCCTGGTGTGGGTCACGGACCTTGAGACAGCGGCCCCGGTGGCCGGGGCAAGGGTTCGTATTTACAGGGGAAAGGTGCTTTCCGATCCCAAGAAATCAAAAATCCTCGGCGAAGGCGTGACGGACGCCGAAGGCTTTCTGATGCTTCCGGGGCGTGTGGCTCTTGGGATTTCCAATCAATGGGGCCACGAGGAAATGATGTCGGACTATTCCGACACTGTAACCCTGGTGCGCGTGGACAAGGCCCAAAAAATGGCCCTGCTGCCCCTTACCGGCGAATTTTACACCTACAGCAGGGGAGTATGGTCGGCGGACGCTCCCCGCTACGGCCACGTTAAGGCCTGGGGCCTCACGGCCCAGGGCATCTACCGGGCTGGCGACACCATAGATTACAAGATTTTCGTGCGGGACCAGGACAACTTAAGCTTAACCTCCGCCCCAAAAAAGGGCTACAAGCTCATTGTGGAAGACCCCACGGGCAAGAACATACTGGAATTGAAGGATATAAGCCTTAACGAATTCGGGGCCTTCGACGGGAAGCTGCCCATACCCAAGTCTGCCGCCGTGGGCCATTACCAATTCTACCTCTCCTCAAATCTGGTGAAGTTGCAATGGTCTCCAATAACGGTTCTGGTCACCGATTTCACCCCCTCGCCCTTTCGGGTTACGGCACAGCTCTCAGGCGTTATTTTTTCACCCGGCGACAGGGCCGAACTTTCGGTGAACGCGCGCCTTCACGGCGGCGGCCCCTATAGCGGGGCGGAAGTGAAAACCTACGGCCAGATAACCGAGCAGATGTTTTCATCCGACCACGTGGAAGCCCGCGATTTCTCCTTCGCTCCGCCCCCCACGGAACCCTTCTCCGACACCGGCGGAGATTATTATCCCGAAACCCGCACCGCCGACTTCATCAGCGAGGAAAAGACCCTCGACCAGAAGGGGGACCTTGTTTCCGTAAACGCGGTGCCTGAAACGGAATTCGCCTGCGGCTCCATAGCCGTTGAAGCCTCTGTTTCAGACGACCGTGGCCGCAGCGTTGCGGCCCTGGCAACGGCCAAATACGTGGGAGCCTTCCGGTTCGTGGGCTTAAAGGCCCGAAGCTGGGTGTTCGGGAAGGGAAAGCCCGCCCTTGTGGGGATGATAGTGACCGACCAGACGGGCGCACCGGCGGAAGGGTCAGAGGTCTCCGTCACCGTCAAGCGCCGGATAATAAAGGACGCGCGGGTGATGGGCCCCGGAAACGCCTATATGCACGAGTATTCCTACGAGTGGGCAGACACGGCCAGCGGAAAAATTGTTTCCGGCAAAACCGCGAAGGACTTTTCCTTTGTTCCGCCCGAACCGGGGGAGTACCGGCTCGTGGCCGCCGTCACCGATGAAAAGGGCCGCTCCCAGAAAAGCTGGCTCGATCTCTGGGTCACGGGCGAAGGCTATTTGCAGTGGGATTACCAGGACAGCTCGGAAATTTCGGTGATCGCCGAAAAAGAATCCCTAAAGGTGGGAGACGTTGCGCGGTTCCGGGTTAAAAACCCCTTTGCAAAAGCCACGGCCCTTGTGACGGTGGAGCGCATCGGCGTCATCTCAAAGCGCCTTATGACTTTTGATACGCCCATGCCCATAATCGAAATCCCCGTGACAAAAGAGATGATGCCGGGCTTCTACCTTTCGGTGGTTGTCCAGTCGGGCAGGGTTTCCACGCCCCAGAAACCGGGCGAGGCCGACCTTGGCAAGCCGGCGTCCCGCATGGGCTACGCACGGGTGGAGGTGACGGACCCGGTGAAGGAAATTAAGGTTACGGCGGTCACCGGCAAACCATCCTACAGGCCCGGCGAGACGGTGAACGTTGAGCTTTCCTCGATCCTTCCTGACCCTTCCCGCAAGGAGCCGGTGGAATTTTCCGTTGCAGTGGTGGACGAGGCGGTTTTCGACCTCATAGAAGGCGGCCGCGACCGCTTCGACCCCTACAAGGGCTTGTACGGCCTTGGCGGGCTTGACATGAACAACTACAGCCTCGCTTCCATGCTGATAGGCATTCAGCGCATGGAGAAAAAGGGCGTGGCGTTCGCAGCGGCAGGCGAGGACGACAAACGGCAGGCGGTTCGCAACCGGTTCAAGTTCCTGGCCTTCTGGAACCCGTCAATCAAGGCCGATGAAAACGGGAAGGCGAAATTTTCCTTCACCGCCCCGGACAACCTGACCGGCTGGCGCATACTGGCCATTGCCGCAACCCCCACCGACCGCATGGGCCTGGGCGAGGGGACCTTCACCGTAACCCGGCCCGTCGAAATACGGCCCGCGCTTCCCAACCAGCTTACCGTCGGCGACACTTTTTCCGCCGGTTTTTCCATCCTTAACCGCACCGATTCCCTAAGGGCCATAACGGTTGAGGCCAAGGTGACGGGTGCGGGAAGCGGCGGGTCTGTGAGGCAGACCGTGAACGTGGAGCCTTTTCAGAGGGTTACGGTGTCTTTCCCGGTAAAGGCCGCCTCACCCGGAGAGATGGCCTTCACCGCAAGGGCTGCGGCTGGCGAGGACAGCGACGGGCTTGCCGTGTCAATCCAGGTCCTTGCCATACGGAGCCTTGACCACGCGGCCCAATACGGCAGCCTCACAGAAGGCGAGGCAAGGGTCTCGGTGAAGATTCCCGAAGACGCCCACCCGGACGCAGGGAGCCTCTCCGTCACCCTCTCGCCCACCATAATATCGAACCTGAAAAACGCCTTCGATTTCATGCGCCGCTACCCCTACGAGTGCTGGGAACAGAAGCTTTCCCGTGCCGTGGCGGCTTCCGGGTATCTCGCGCTTTCCGGCCATTTCCCAAAGGACGCGGGCGCGGAAAGGGACGCAAAGGCCCTTATTGGGTCAGTTTTGTCCCAGGCTGCGGACTTTCAGGCCCAAAACGGGGGGATGTGCTACTATACGCCCAAAAACGAGTACGTCTGCCCCTATCTTTCGGCCTACACGGCCCTGGCCTTTTCCTGGCTGACCCAAAACGGGCGCAGGGTTCCCGACGACGTGGACAAAAGGCTTTCCGCCTACCTGGAAAACCTCCTGCGCAAAGACATGTCGCCAGCCCACTACACCCCGGACATGACGGCGGACGTAAGGGCCACGGCTCTTTACGCCCTTTCCAGGCGTGGAAGGATAAAGCCCGCCGACATCGCGCGATTCGCCCGGTCCGTCCCCAAAATGTCCCTTTTCGGCAAGGCCCAGTTCCTGTCTGCGGCCCTTGCGGCAAAGGCCCCGCAGAAGACCGTGTCGGATATCGCTCTTTCCATCCTTGGCAGGGCCAGCCAAACCAGCGGGCGCATGACCTTCGACGAAAGGCGCGATGAACGCCATTCCTGGATTCTTTCCAGCGGAAACAGGAATGACGCGGCCATTCTTTCGGCCTTCACCGCCCTTTCCCGCACCGCGTACGGCAAGGCCCTTCTGGGCGACGCCCCGGAAAAGCTCGCCCGAAGCCTGGTTCTCGCCGTGGGCGCGGGCGGATTCTGGCCCAGCACCCAGGAAAACGCCTTCGCCATAACGGGGCTTACGGACTACGCCCGCTTGTTTGAAAAGGCCAAGCCGGACATGCTGGCTGCTGCCCATCTTGGAAACGAGACCCTTGGCCGGGCGACCTTCAACTCCTTTTCCCTGCCCGCTGTCGAGCTTTCCCGGCCCCTTGCATCAAGCGACATTGGCCTAGCCCAGAATTTTCTGATAGAGAGAAAGGGCGTGGGACGCCTCTATTACACCGCCCGCGCAAGCTTCGCCCAAAAGGCCGAAAAACCCACGTCCACCAACGCCGGAATCGAGGTGGTCCGGGAATACTCGGTGGAAAGGGACGGAAAGTGGGTTCTGGCCGGGCGGCCCCTAAGCCTTAAGCGGGGTGATCTGGTGCGGGTGGACCTTTACGTCACGATTCCGGCGGGGCGCTATTACGTTGTGGCGGACGACCCGGTCCCCGGAGGGCTTGAGCCGGTGAACCGCGATCTTGCCACGGCGTCTGCGGTGGACGCGGCAAAGGCGGAAACCGAGCCCGCGCCCGGCGCTTATTACTACAAGTGGCCGGAATGGAACGCCTACGGGTGGAGTCGCTACAGCTTCTACCACCAGGAGTTGAGGCATGATTCGGCAAGGTGGTACTCCGATTATCTCTCAAAGGGCCGTTACCACCTCTCCTACGTGGCCCAGGCGGTTGCCGCCGGAACATTCACAGCCATGCCCACCCTTGCAAGCGAGATGTACTCGCCCGATGTTTACGGAAAAGGACTGGCGGAAAAGCTCACCGTCACCGACTGATCACGAAAAATGAGGATCACCATGAGTACGCCGGATGAAAAAGACGCGACCCTGGACGCAATTTTGAGGGAGCAGAGAAGCCGGGAGCAGGGCTATCGGGAAAAGGCCCTCAAGATGTTTCCCTGGATATGCGGAAGGTGCGCAAGGGAGTTCGAGGGAAAAAGGGTCAAGGAACTCACCGTCCATCACAAGGACCACAACCACGACAACAACCCGGCTGACGGCAGCAACTGGGAGCTTCTGTGCCTCTACTGCCACGAAAACGAGCACGAAAGGCACAAGGTGGCGGACGCCTCGGCAGCCGAAGCGCCCGGCAGAAAGCCCCCCAAAAGCCGCCCCATTCCCGGCGACTCGCCCTTTGCCGGGCTTGCGGATTTGATGAAAAAAAAGGGGTAGCGAAAACGGGCCGTTTTGCGCCGAAGGATCGTCATGGAAGCCCATACCTGGGCCGGATTCCTCAATAATCCGGTAAAAATCATGGACAAGGTCTGCAACGGCCACGCGCCCGCAATCGTCACCCGCAAAAACGGCGAGGCCGTGGTCATAATGAGCCTATCCGACTACGAGGCGCTTTCGGAAACCGCCTGTCTTCTGCGGAGCCCCAAAAACGCAAGAAGGCTTCTGAACTCCGTCGCTTGCCTTGAAAGCTGACGCGCGCAAAAAAATTCCCGGAGACGCCCCATGCGGGAGACCATCCTGGTGGTGGAGGACGAGCCCTCCATAGCCGACGTCATAACCTACGCCCTGTCCTCCGAGGGCTTTTCCCCGGTGTGGGTGAAAACCGGGGGCGAGGCGCTCCTTGCCCTTTCGGGCGGGGTTTCCATGATAATTCTGGACCTGGGCCTTCCCGACGTGTCCGGCTTCGACCTCTTGAAGGCCGTGAGAAGGGAGCGCCCGGTGCCGGTGATAATAGTCACCGCCAGAAACCAGGAAACCGACAAGGTGGTGGGCCTGGAACTGGGCGCTGACGACTACGTGGTGAAGCCCTTCAGCCCCCGCGAACTAACCGCCAGGGTTCGGGCGGTTCTGCGCCGGGCCGCCGAAAGCGGCCAAGGGGAGGTCTTCTGCGACGCGCCCCATGCGGCGGCCCACCCGGCCACGCCCTTCCGGGTGGACCAGGCCAGGTTTTCCATCTCCTATTTCGGCCACCCGCTTCCACTGTCGCGCCAGGAGTTCAGGCTTCTGGCCCTTCTTCTCCAGAACCCGGGCAGGGTCTTCACCAGGGACAACCTTCTGGACCTTGTCTGGAACGGCACCCTCATGTCCGGCGACCGCACCGTGGACTCCCACATAAAAAGCATCCGCAAGAAATTGAAAGCCGTGCGCGGGGACATGGAGCCCATCGTCACACACAGGGGCTGGGGCTATTCGGTGAGCGACAGGCTTTTGGAAGACTGATCCCGAATGAAAATCCAGACCCGCATCATTTTGAGCATACTTGCGGTAACGGCCTTCGGGTTCATCAACTTCACCCAGTGGATCGTGAATGATCTGGGCCCCCAGTACCGCAAGGTGACGGAAGAGCCCCTGGTGGACCTCGCCAGGGTTCTGGCCGGAATCGCCGGGGCTTCGGCCCGGGACGATAGGCTTGACAGGGAGCTTTTCCGCCAGAGTTTCGCGCACATCAAAAACCTGCCCTTTTCCGCCCGGATTTACGATTACGACAAGACCGGCGTGGACCTTGAAGTTTACCTCACGGACGCCACGGGGCTCGTTGTCTTCGATTCCCTGGGGGAAAGCGAGGGCCTCGATTTTTCCCGGAAAAACGACGTGTTCCTTACCCTGAAAGGCCTCTACGGCGCGCGCACGTCCCACAGGCAGCATAACGGCGTGGATTACTCGGTGATGTACGTGGCGGCCCCGGTTTTGGGCCGGGGCGGGACGATCGGGGTGCTCTCGGTGGGCAAGCCCACGCGCACCTCCAACCTTTTCGTGGCCCGGTCCAAGAGGAAAATCATGCTGGCCGGGGTGATGATCTTCGGGGCTGTGATACTTCTGGGAGCCTTGGTGTCGCTCATGATAACCGGCCCCATAAAGCGTCTCACCGCCTACGCCCAGGCCGTGCGGGACGGCCTGCGCCCGCCCCTGCCCAAATTCGGGAAAAACGAGACCGGGCAGCTGGCCGAGGCCTTCGAGCAGATGAGAAACGCCCTGGAAGACCGCCAATACGTTGAAAACTACGTCTCAACCCTGACCCATGAGATAAAAAGCCCCCTTGCCGCCATAAGCGGGGCGGCGGAACTTCTGACCGAGGACATGGAGCCTGATCAGAGGCGGCGCTTCATGGCCAACATACGAACCGAGGCCCAAAGAATAGAATCCGTCATCCAGAAGCTATTGGTTCTCTCGCGCCTGGAAAGCGGAAGAATCCCGGAAAAGCCGGTAACGATAGCCTTGGGCGGGCTTGTGGGTGAAATTTTGGAGGCCCTCTGCGTGGCAGTAAAGGAAAAGGGACTTGAAATCGAGACCACCGGCGACCTTGACGCTACGATCATCGCCGACAGGTTTCTGATACATCACGCCGTCATCAACCTTGTCCAGAACGCCGTGGATTTTTCGCCCGAAAAGGGCAAAATCGCCATAAACGTGTCAGCCGAAGGAGGGGCGGTGTCGCTTTCCGTGCGGGACGCCGGCCCCGGAATCGCCGAATACGCCCTTCCCAGGGTCTTCGAGCGATTCTACTCCCTGCCCCGCCCGGACACCTCCCGCAAGGGCACGGGCCTTGGGCTCTGCCTTGCCAGGGAGGCCGCCCTTCTGCACGGAGGCGACGTCACCATAAAAAACGCCCCCGAAAGGGGCGTCATCGCCACCCTGCGGCTTCCCCGCCACGGTGGCTGACCTTATAGCCCACCCTGTCGCAAACTTCTCCTTTTCACATTGTTTTCACACGCTTTTCCCCAAGGGTTCATCCGCCCGTCCCATACGCCTGTTAAACTTTCCCTTGAACATGGCCGGAAACCCCATCGCCCCGGCCCAAACCACAAGGAAAAGGATTACGCCAATGTCAGCCAACGCCAAAGCCATGGGAAGCGTCCGCCGGGTTTTCTCCCCCACGGTGTCCAAATTGATCCTTATCGCGATTCTGACCTTTTTGCTCCAGGTTCCGGCCTGCCACATAATGTCCCTTTCCCAGGAAAGGCAGTACAGGAAGAGCAGGGTGGAGGAGGAGATCATAGGCAAGCTGGGCGGCCAGCAGCAGATTGAAGGCCCCATGATTTCAATACCCTACGTCGTAAGGACCAAAACCGAGACCGTGAGCGTGGACCCTCTCACCAACAAGAGCGAAAAACGCGTCGAGGAAAACATCGAAACCCACCAGATAAGAGTGATGCCCGAGGAACTCGACATAAGGGGCACGCTCAAAACCGAGTTCCGCGCAAGGGGCATCTACAGGGTGCCGGTTTACAGGAGCGACCTTACCCTCACGGGCTGGTTTTCGCCCCCCGACACCACAAGCCTTCTGGGTCCGAGCCAGGCCAAGGCCATAACCGAAATACAATGGGACAAGGCCAGCCTGAGCGTTTCCGTAAGCGGCCTTGAAGGATTGAGAAGCCACATAAAAGGGCTTTTCAATCAGAATGAGGTGTCCTTAAAGCCCGAAATTTCAAAGCGCCCCTCGGCTGACAGTACGCCGGAATGCGCCGCCCGCCGCGTTTCCGGCACCACCGGGGCGTCCGTGGCCTTTGACCCTGCGGCAAAACGACTGCCCTTCAAGCTCACCCTGTCCATTGAAGGGGCCAAGGGCCTGCGGTTCGTGCCCGTGGGGCTGGTGACCACTGCGGCCCTTTCCTCGGATTGGGCGCATCCGAGCTTTGACGGAACCTTCCTGCCCCAGGCACGCTCCATAACGGCCAAGGGTTTTACGGCGGACTGGAAGGTGCTGGACTTAAACACCAATTTTCCCGCGTCCTGGCTGGACGACGCCCTTTTCTCACAGCTTTCGGAAAGCGGTTTCGGGGTCAACCTTGCCGAACCGGTGAACGACTCCCTGCTTTTCGAGCGGGCCGCCAAGTACTGCCTGCTCTTCGTGGTCCTGACCTTCTTTTCGCTCTTCGTGTCGGAACTTTTGTCCAAGGCCAGGCTCCATTTCATCCAGTACCTTCTGCCCGGCCTGGCCGTGGTGATGTTCTACCTGCTCCTTCTGGCCCTTTCCGAGCACGTGGGCTTCAATGCCGCCTACGGGGCCGCAGCCTTGGCGGTGGTTCTTCTCATCACGGTCTACGTTTCGGGAATCATGAGGCGGGCCGCCCTGGGGCTGGTCACGGGCGGTGTGCTGGCGATTTTATACGGATACTGGTTCGTGATACTTCAGATGGAGGATTACTCGCTTCTGTGCGGAAGCCTTGGGACCTTCGCCCTTCTGGCCTCGGTGATGCTGGGCACCAGGAAGCTCGACTGGAAAAGCCTGGACACGCGCCTCAGCAACCTCTCGCAGACGGACCCCGATGAACCCGGTGCGCACGAGCCGGACGGGCCGGTAAACGTCCCGTAAACGGGCAGGGCGGCGCGGGCTGATCCGGTTTAATCAGGGTCCCGCGCCGCCCTATCATGCGCCGACGGAAAGTCGCCGCTACCGATAATTCCACATCACAGGGATTTCGCCACCCGGCCTGCGTCCATCTTTTTTACGGCAAGGGGAAGGCGTTTGGCGAAGGCCTTCATCACGGAGGGAATCATCCCGGAAATGGGGGTGGTGATGTCGTCGCCGAATGCCCTTAAAAGCTCTTCGGGCATGTAGCGGAGTTTGACGCCCCTTATCCAGCTCTGGGGGGCCATGGTGAGGTAGCAGCCGGGGCAGTTCAAGGCGGTCTCCTTTACTCCCGCCGCCTTTATCTCCCTGAATTTGTCGGCCTGCCGCCTTATCACGCCGCCCACCTTGAAGTCCCGCGCTATGCTGGCGGCCCCGCAGGACAGGGCGCAGGAGCGGTTGTGTTGGAGTTCGACGAAATCGCCGCCCGCCGCCTTGTAGATTTTGCGCAGAATCTCGCCGAAGTTCTCTCCAAGCTCGGAAACGTAGCAGGATTCCTGGATGGCGGCCTTGAACATTATGGGATTTTTAAGGGTCAGTTCGCCCGCCTCGAATTTTTCCAGAAGCCACTGATAGATGGAGATTGTTTCAAAGGGCAGGGCCCTGCCCGCCACCTGGGGTATGATTTTGCTGAGATAGGTGCAGCAGGAGCCGCAGTAGCAGACAACCCGGTCTGTTTTGAGAAGATCGAGGGCCGAGACCAGCCGCTCTGTGTTGGCCGTGAAGGCCTCCCACTGGCCGCTTCGATAGTGAAGCTCCCCGCAGCAGAGGTGCGACGGGGAAAACTTGGGAAGGCCCGCCAGCACCTTTGAGTTTTCCAGGTCCTTTGCGAAATTCCGGCCTATGCAGCCGATCCACAGAACTTCCTTGGAGGGCTTGGGAGGCTCGCCCCATTTTTTGAGGATTTCCCGGTCAGGGCCGGGAAGCCCGGCGTAGAGGTCCTGAAAAAAATTCGGGCCGGGCGCTCCCTGGAGCATGTACGGCAAAAACGCGGGGACGGTTTTTTTTCGGTCAGCCTGCTCGGAGACCCTTTGAAGGATCAGCTCGTAAGGCCTAAGGCCGTTGGGGCAGAAGCCGTTGCAGCTCATGCAGAGGGTGCACTCCGAAAGGACCCGTGCCGTGGGCTCTCCGGCTTGCAGGCGATTCACCTCCAGCCTCGCCTCCTTCGCCCCCATCTTCATCACCGGGCATTTCGAGAGGCAGATTCCGCATTGGTTGCATTTTTCCCAGTCGCAGCAGTCGATATAGGACACGTTTCCTCCAATCCTCATGTAAAAAAATCCGTGCGCAGAAACGCAAGATGCGCTTTTGCAGCAAAACAGCGAAAATGGATTTCAGCGGGATTTTCCGGTGCGTGGGCATATTCTTATGACGCAACGCGGCATGAAGTCAAGAACTTAGCGGAATTTTTCAGGGGATTTGGGGCTTATAAATTGGAATCAGTGCGAAGCCCTTCTTATGAAGTTGAGGGTCCGTCCTTTGAGGGAGATTGCGTCTTCCGGGCACATTTCCTGGCAGCAATAGCAATTTATGCATATCTTCTTGTCAACGCCCGGGTATTCCCCTTCTTTCATTTTCATTGCCCCCACAGGGCAATGCCTTGAGCACAGTCCGCACTTTTTGCACAAACCGTGGTCAATTTCCGGCAGGCAGTTGATCCAGCGGGCCAGAAACCGGTTCAGAACAAGGCCCGCCACGCCGGGCGTAAAGGTGGCCGGCATTTTGAAATCGGTTAAGGGTTTGATTTCCTTGTTTAACCGGATATGGTTTATATCAATTTTTCCGAGCCCCCTTTCCCCGGCCACAGCCAGGTGCAAAATGGACCCGGGGTTGTGGCCTGTCATGTAAATTGCGGCCGCATCCAGGCAGACGGCGTTTGGGCTTGCAAGTATCTTTCCCAAGTGCCGCAATTTTCCGTGATGCGGCCCGTTGCCCTCCATTGCGACAACGGCGTCCATAATGTTCAGATCCGGGGGGCGGATCGAAAAAATGTGAACCAGGGCTTGTGCAAACCTTTGCTGCGTGGCGGCCTTTGAATGAACGCGCATTTTATCGCCCCCGACCACGTATCCGAAGGTATTCTTTATTGCTCCCGTATAAAAAGTAAGTCCGTGGGTCTTGAGTTTGGGAAGGTTGATTACAAGGTCGGCGGACAGCACCTCTTCCGCGATCATTACATGGGGGATATCGGCGGAAGGCAGTTCGTGCCTTACCGGACTGCGCCCGAGATGTATGAAACAGTCCCCCGCCGCCTCGGCGATTCCGGCAATTTTCGCGGCTTTTTGTGTTCTGCCGTAACCGAAAACGCCCGAATTGTCGCCAACCATTACCAGGGCGCCTTCTTCCGAAAGCTTTTTCACGACGGCCCTCACAAGCGCGGGATGGGTGGTCACTCCCTTTTCCGGCGGCTCCCCGGCCAGTATGTTCGGTTTTACCAGGACCTTCTTATCTTTCAGTTCAAGGGGAAATTCTTCAAAAATGGCATCAACCGTCACCGAAAGGGATTTGTCCTCATATGAGGCATCGAACACCATGACCCGGTTGTCTTCACTTCTCCCCATTTCCATTCCCTTTCGCATGGTCATGCCGGGTATATATAAAAAGCCCTTCCGATAAACCGGAACCATCGTCCTGCCTTTTGCAACTACACCGACTCCGCCACGTTTTCCGCCACCCGGTCCGCAAGGGCCATTATGGTGAGATAGGGGTTGACGTGGCTGCTTTTCGGGAAAAGGCTTGCGTCGGCCACCCAGAGGTTTTTTGAGCCGTGAACCCGACCGAATCCGTCAGTCACGGAATCCGCCGCGTTCTGCCCCATGCGGCAGCCGCCCTGGGGATGGGCGCTTGAGATGGGCATCTTGTTCAGGATGAAGCGTTTTTCGGAGATGAACTCGTTCAAGTTCGCGTTTTTTCCCTCACGCGCCGTAAACAGCGGCTTTTCCGCGCAGGGCATTATTGCGTGGGTACACCCGGATTCCAGGAAAAGCCGGGTGGCCGCCCTCTGTGAGTGGCACAGCGAGCTTATTGTGGAAGGATGGACGGTGTAGTCCAGCACCGGCTCGCCGGATTTGTCGAGGCTCACCCGGTTTTCGGGCAGGGCAGGGTCGTGGTTCAGAATGATGACGGTCTGAAAATTTCGGTACCGGCTCATGGCGAACTTGAGGTCGTGGCCCCACAGCCCAAGATGCTTGGTGGTGATGAAGGGGTAATAGAAGGCGGTTTCCATGTAAAAGCCGTGGGAATGGGAAAACTTTCCCGTGTAATAGGTCTTGGGAAAGCCCTGGTAGTTTTTGATGGGGGAAGGCTGGATGCCGTAAAGGGTGACGGCCGGGTGCAGGGTGAGATACCGCCCCAGCATGGGGAGGCGCTCCCCCAAGCCGGAGCGAAGCATTATGGCCGGTGTTCCGGGGGTTCCGGCGCAGAGCACCACGGCGTGGGCTTCGATGGTCACCTCGCCGGATTCCCAGGGGCCCGGAAGGGTGTCCGCCGGGGCGGGCGAAACGTAAGCGGAAACCCGGCCATCCGAAACCCTGTCCACCCGGCAGTTGGGGACCAGGGTGGATCCGCGCCCAATGGCCGCCGGAATCTGGACCTGGGCGGTCCCCTGCTTGGCCCCGCAGGCGCAGCCCAGGTTGCAGAAGCCCATCTGCTCGCAGTTTCTGAGGTTCAGGCGAAGGGTCTCCACCGGCCAGCCAAGGGAGTCGCAGGCTTCCTTGAAGAGCCGGTTGTTGTCGTTCACCATGTCCGGGCCGGGGGTGACGACGTTGATCTCGGCCTCAAGGCGGTCGAACCGGGGGGCCAGGTCGGATGGTGTCAGCCCCGGCACGTTCCACTCCCCCAGGACCTCGTCGGGCAGGCGGAAGGTGACCCCGGTGTAGACCAGGGTGGAGCCGCCCACGGCCTTTCCCGCCGCAAGGGTGATGGCCCCGTCCTTTGTGGGCCAGCCGCCGCCGTGCCAGAAAAGCCCCATCATCTCCGCTTCGCGCTGGGTGAAGTGGCTTGGGGGGTAATTGGGGCCGGCCTCCAGAAGGGCTACGGACGCGCCCGGAAGCAGGCGGGAAAGCCTCTCGGCCACGGTTCCGCCGCCCGCGCCCGTACCCACTATCACGATATCGAAGGTCTTCGTCACTGGACCACCTCCGTTTCGCCCGTGCAAAGGTCGCGGATGGCCGGGTCGGAAAAGGCCACGTCCGGGTGGACGGGGCCAACGTAGCCGATGGTGCGCCAGATGTCCTCGCGGGTGTAGTAGCCCATGCAGACGAAGTTCTTCAGCCCGAAAAAGCCCATGCGGAATAAGCCTATGGGCGCGGACTCCATCCAGGCCAGCACCCGGATTTTCTTTTCATCGGAAAGGTTCTGGAAGAATTTCAGGCCGAAAAAAAGGCCCAGAAAACGGAGCACCACGAGAAGAAGCAGGAATTTTTTACGCAGGGCTTCGGGCATCCGGCCAAGGGACCAGTCGGCCACCCCGGCGGTGGCGAGAGTTCCTCCTCCGGCGCCTGTAACGTCTTGCGGAATGATCACGTCCGCTGCGGCCAGAAAGACTTCGAGCCGTTTACCGGTAAGGTATTTCAGGCGGTATGTCATGGGCGTTGGTGTCTCCGGGGGATGGGCGAAAGGGCCGTTTGCGCTCGTTTTCCCCGGATTTTATGACCAAAGCCCGCCCAAGGCAACAAATATCCGCTAAACCGAGATTACCTTGTCCGCAAGCTCCATGGAAGTGACGATGTCCAGCATGTTGGTGGTCTCGCCCACCTGTTTTTGATCCAGGAGGTTGAAATGGTTGAGACAGGTGCCGCAGACCAGGATGGTGAGGCCGGTTCCGGCAAGAGCCTGAAGGTCCTTCAGTACTGGCGATCCGCCGACGGTGAGCTTCACCCCGGCGTTCACGAAAACCAGCCGCCAAAGGGTCGGCCCCATCTCCTTCAAGGTTTTTATGTAGGAAATCATAAGTTTCTGGCCAAGCTCGTCGTCCCCGCGGCCGATCCTGTCGGAACTGGCCAGAATCATGATTTTGGACTCATGCGCAGGTTCCGGCACAAATACGGTGCATACCTCGCAACCGTCCTTTTTCCCCGTCACCTGAAAAATTCCGTCCGTCTCCACGCTTTCAGCCGAGTAGCCCTGGCTTTTCAGGAACCGGGCAACGTTTTCGCGGGCCGCCGCGTTATCAACCAGAATCGTTAGGGTTTCGGGCTTTTCCTCGTCTATCGCCCTCTTTGCGGCCAATACCGGCCCCGGACAGGCGAGACCCTTGCAATCAATCAGTCTGGACATGGTTTTTCCCCATAAAATAAAAATCCGGCGCGCGGGGCGGGCCTCCGGGCGGAAGCCTTTCCTATACGCATGTCTGTTTTAGCGATTTTCCGGGGGGCCTGTCAAAGTGATGCTGTCAATGAATCCGGGTGTATCGATAGGAAAAATCTATGCTGATGAACTCCAGAGAGGGCTTTGAAGGCGGGGAATCGGGATTCGGGCGGTTTTACCGCGCTTTGCGAACTGCCTCCAGGGCGGCGGCAAGATTCCTCGTCGCCTGAGGATCGCCGGGCCTGAGGATGAGGGCGTTTTGGTAGCATTTTACCGCTTCGCCCGGCTGTCCGTTAAGGAGAAGGGCGTTTCCGAAATTGAGCCAGGCCTTGAAATAATGGGGGTTTATGCTTAAGGCCTCCTTGTAGGCCAAGGCCGCCACCGGGTAGTTTCCCCTTTCCGCATTGATGTTTCCGAGGTTGAAATGCACCTCCGGCAGGTCGAAATTTAACAGAAGGGCCTTGCGGTAATGGGCCAGGGCGTCTTCGGTTCTGCCCATAACCTGCAGAACGTGGCCCATGTTGCCCAGGATTTCGGCGTTATCCGGGAAAAGCCCAAGGCCCTCACTAAAGGCGGCTGCGGCCTCGCCGATGCGCCCCTGATTCATAAAGGCCAGGCCCAGGTTCTGGTACGCCCTTGGGTTTCCGGGGTCCTTTTCCATCACGTCCCGCCAGATGGTGATTTCATCGGCAAAGGCCCTGTTCCTTTCATGGGAGAGCCCGGCAAAAAGGAGCGCAAGGGCGGCAAGCAGGCAGGCTGCGGCCTTTCGCGTCCTCCCGCCGTTTTCGAGGCGCTCTCTGAAAATCGAATACCCGCCAAGAACAGCAAGGCATATTACGGCGTAAAGGGGCAGGTACATCCGGTAATCGCAGGCCAGCTTCCGCAGGGGGACTATGCTTGAACTGGGGGCCAGGATCACGAAAAACCACACCCCCAAAAAGGCCGCAGGGTTTCGCCGGAAAAGGGCGCGGACCACTATAAAAAGAACCGCTCCAACGGCCAGAAGGCAAAGAAGCCCCTCAAAGGGGCCGGGCATGGGCCATTCCCAGTCCAGGCAAAGATTTGCGGGCCAGATGACCTGATAAAGATAGTGGATAATCACCCTGCCCTGGCTGAAAGCGTATTCCCACCAGATGAATGTGTCTCCAAGGGAGGCGCGGGTCGCCCCCCTTATGAGGAGCCAGGCCAGAAGGGCCGCGCCGGGAATGAAGCCCATGTAAAAAAGCGGAAAACGGCAGGCTCTTTTTCCGGGCGCTCCCCTGAAAAACAGGGCCTCGCAGGCAAGGATTAGGACAGGGGCCGCTGCCGCTATTTCCTTTGCACCCACACCGGCCACAAAGGCGAGCCATGAAAGAAGGCACCAAAAAAGCGGGCGTGGCGAGGTTCCCGCCCTCAAAAACCCGTAAAGGCAAATGACTATGGCCAAAGACGCCAGTATCTCGCCCCGGTTGGTGAGATAGACCACGCTTTCGGTCTGGATGGGATGGGCGGCCCACAGGAGTACACAGAAAAGGGCCGGATAATCCGCACGCGCCCCGAACCGGGGCTCAAGAAGCGGGACCCTGAGGGTACGGCGCGTGATTCCGAGCAAAAAGAGCGAGGTGATGATGTGAATTGCTACGTTTACCGCCCTGAAACCGGCCGGTTCTGGCCCCAGCAGAAGGCGGTTGACCAGAAAGGAAAAATGCACGGCGGGTCGCCCTGAAATGCCCACCTGAACTTCGGGAAAAAACATGTGGCGGATGCTTGTGACGGCTCTTAAAGAGGGGTTGTTCACGATGTTGTGGGCGTCGTCGAAGAAAAAAGGGGACTTGTAAACATTGGAATAACTGAGAAGGACGACCGCGAGTATGGAAAAAAAGGCGGCGATGGTGAATTTTCGCCCTGTGGCGGTGCGGGAATTCATGCCGGAAACCGCCGGGGCCGTGAATGGCTCACAGCTCGCCAATGACGAAATTGCGGTTGAAGTCGGGGGCTTCGAGGATTTCAGGGGCGGCGGTGGAAAAAACCACGGGCTCCACTATGCCGCCCACGGGCTCTGCGGGGCTTGCCTCGACGAGGGCCTGGTCGTCCTCCTCCTCCCTGAGGGCGGGGATCACCCTGTCCAGGGACTCGTCCTGGCGGACCTTGATCTTCTTGGCCGTGGCCTTGTTAAGGATGTCGTTGCAGTAGGCGCAGCGGGCGGGAGCGACCTCGTCCTCGTAAGCCTTGGGGTCCACGTCGTTTCGGGACCCGCACTCCTCACAGAAGATGATCATTGGCCGCTTGAATTTCCCTTGATCCGGCTTAACGCCCGCTCAAAACCGAGTTTGCGGGCCTTCCGAAAAACGAAGATGGTATATGACGCAAAAAAATGGTGCGGCCAGCCGCTAACCCGGCGTTTCAGTACGGGAAAGGCTCCGGCTGCTATAAATTGGGATCGGGGCCGAGATCGTCATCCATCGAAAGGCCCAGCTCCATTGCAAGGTCGCCTTCAGCCGCAAGGTCGGATGAGCCCGGAAGCTCACGGGCCGCCACGGGCGCTTCGATCGGTTCCGCGTCGATCACGTCGTCATCGAGGGGGAGCGTGTCGGCAATGTCCTCATCCGCCTGGGAAAATTCCGGCAAAACGGCGGCTTCAAGGGGAGCGGCTTCCAGAACGTCCGGTTCCGCCGGACTTGCGTCGATTATGTCCCCGTTCTCATCCTCGCCTGAAAGGCTTTCAGGCCGGGGGGCCGGGGCTGCGCCCGTAAAAACGGCCACCGCCTGGGCGACGGCCTTCAAAACCGCCTCGCGGGACTCCCTTATCTCGGCCCTTATGGCGGCAAGCTCCGCGTCCAGGTGGCTCTTTACGGCCGCAAGCATCTCGTCCTTGATGGCGGCCAGATTGACCGCCGACGGAGCCACGGGCTGGGCGGTGATTATGCCTTCGTCCTCCTCGGAGGCCACCCGGCTATCTATTATCTCGCCCTCGGCCACGGCTTCGGCGGCCTTGGGCCTTGGGCCCTTTACGGCGGCGATCTGCTTCTTTATGCGGTTGAAGCGCTCCACCAGCGCAAGGGCTGATCGCTTTCTGGTGGTTTCATCGAGGCCGGGGCCGGCGAGGCAGCTTTCCAGCCCCTCGTAGACCTCCCTCAAAAGCGTGACGGAATCGGGATGGGCGTCGGCCTTCTTGACCCTTATGTATTTTCCCAGAAGCTCCATGAGGGACAGATGGGTGATGGCGACGGCGTCGGCTGCGTAGCGCTCCCGAAGGCCCTTGGCCGTGATCTCCATCTTCTCCATCATGGTGTCGGTGATTTCCCAGTCCAGGGAAAGAATCAGGACCTTCAGTTCGCCAAGGCCCAGCTTGTCTGCATCGGTGGGAGGGGACGGGGCTGCTTCCAGGGTTACGACATCATCGTCATCGGGCGGGGCCGCAGCTTTCGGCGGCGTCGGCCTTGGGGGAGGCTCCGGGGCGGGACCCCAGTCGTCATCGGAGAAAAAAGCGTCCAGGCGGTCATCAACTTCTTCGGTGACTACTTTCTTGTCTTTTTCCACGCTCAATGGCCCGACCTCCAGAAAGGAGTATGGGAAGGCCTCCCCGTTGCGGCAAAAAGCGGCCAAGCCAAGGTCACTTGAGCTCCTTGTGCAGTGATGCCACGGTCAGGGAGATGATCTTCTTCAGCGTCTCCACCACGTTGTCGCCGGAGGTGGCGCTGGCGCCGTAGCTTGGGGCCTTCAGGCGGCTGTTCAGGTCTTTTTCCATGCGCTCCATGGTGAGGAGGCTCACCCCCTGCTGGGCAAGGTCGCGCTTGTTGTATTGCATTACAAGGGGGATGCGGAAAATGCTCTTGTTGTAAGCTGCGAGGTTTTCCTGCAGGTTTTTGAGCGCCAGGAAGTTGTGCTCGCGCCTTAGGGCCATGGAGTCGGCCACGAAAACAACGCCGTCAACGCCCTGGAGCACAAGGCGGCGCGTGGCGTTGTATTTTACCTGCCCCGGTACGGTGTAGAGGTTCACCTTGACATCGTAGCCTTTGATCTTGCCGATGTCGAAGGGGAAAAAATCGAAGTACAGGGTGCGGTCTCCGTGGGTCTTGATGCTGACCATCTCGGATTTTATGCGCTCCTTGAACTTTCCGTAAATGAACTCCAGGTTGGTGGTCTTGCCGCCGCGCCCGGGTCCGTAATACACGATTTTGACCTGAACCTCTTTTTTCTTGAGATTGATGAAAGCCAAGGCACATCCCCTCACTCAAGCGGAAATTGTCGCACCTTCTGCCCGGAATTGCGAATCCGGCGCCCCGCCGCCGCAGTCGGACCGGGAACGGATGCTTTTGGCCGGTTCCCGGCGTCCTACGCCTCGCTGGCGTCGGAGTCGAAAAGGTTTTGGAGCATCATAGTCTTATACAGCAGGGATTCCTTGATCTTCTTGCTGACCTCCTCCACCCGCAGACGGAGAAAGCCGAGCGAGACCTCGTTGCCGAAAATGGTGATCAGAAGAAAGTCATCCTCCACCTTGGCGAAATGGATGCTTTCGTTCTTGCCCTTGTGAAAGAGCAGGGTGAAGTTGTCTTCGCCCACCATCTGGGCCATGGCGTTAACAGCGCCGAAATTGCCCGCCGCCAGGGCCGCAAGCGAATACAAGTCGAGGTTGCACTTGCCGTTGTCGCACCTTGCTATGACGTTTCCCGCCATATCAATGAGGATAGCGCAGGTCACCCCTATGGCGATTAGGTCGTTTTGCAGGATGCTCTCAACCCTGTCAAGTTCCTTCTGTCCAAACCCGTATTCCATTCAACTGGTTCCTTCGTGGCGACGTTTTCGATTATAATGAGGCCAAGATAGTTTCCGAACGGCGAAAAGCACGCAACGGGAAAACGCCAAAACGGACCCTCCGCCGTCAAGGGGAAAAAATACGGCGGTTTTGCCGTTTTCGCATCCCGAACGGGGACTCCCCTAAAGGGGGGCTCCTGCTGGCCGGGACAGGGAATAAACGGCGGAATCACAAAGGCGAAACGGACTTTTCCACCCGTACGAAAGCCTTGTATAACACCTTTTCCAAAAATTACAACAGGATTTAGACCGGCCTTAAGGGAAAACGCAACCGGATTTCACCGGTCCGCAGAACATTCCATCCCCGATTCCGATTCCTTGCAGTTTATGCAAACAGCGCCTACCGGTTATTCTCCAACCGAAAATTCCCGGCTGCCGTTGCTGCGCGATCTTTGAAAATGCCCGGCTTCAACAATTATGAACGAATTTTCCCGGCTGGAATATTTTGAAACTTTATCAATTTTTGTCACTTTGCCACAAGAAACGGTGCAATGTCAAACGGCCTTTTTGGCCCTTGGTCAAACTCGCGCGACAAAACCCCAGTTTTCGTTATAAAGGAACGAAAACACCCTGTAGAACATGGCGTCCAGAAGGACCCCGGCGGGGACCGGGCCTTCGGGGGCGGCCAAAACAAGGCTCATGGCCTCCTCGCGCTTTTTCAGCGAGTAAAGGCGGCCAAGAAAGGCGGCTGCCGGGTCCTGCCCCGCCGCCTCCATTCTCCGGGCCAGGGCCTCGGAACCTGCGGCCAGAAGCTTCTGCCGGTTTTCAGGAGACGCCGAACCGGCCCTGCTTTCCACAAAGGCCTCGATTTCCTTCGCCAATTGGTCCCTGGCTTGGGTGAGATGCCGGGCAAGCATGTCCGCCGCCGGTTTTCCGGGCCTTATGGCCAGAGCGGCAAGGTCGCCCGCCTTTTTCCGGGTTTTTTCTGTGAAATCCTCAAACGCGCTTTCCCAGAATATGCGCAGGGCCTCTCTGGCGAAATGGACCGCGTCCTTTTCGGAGGCCACCGGGCTTTTCAGCACCTGGATCACGGAGGGCATCCTTCGGGCGGTCTCCGCAAAGAGGGGCTCGCCGGTGGCGGCGGCGTAAATCATGCCCACTGTGGCGTGCCAGTCCTGCATGTTGAGCGTCGCGCCCAGGTCGCCAAAAAGAGCGGTCAGAAGGCCGTTTTCCATCAGGTGGGTAGGGGTGGCGTAAAGGGGGGTTCCGGCCATTGGGGGCTGTTCCGGGGCCCGGCCTGCCGCAGTCTTCCAGCACACTGCCGTTTCAAGGTCTATAAGGCCGATTTCGTAGCTTTCAGGATCGGTGAGAAAGCCCGGATACCTTGCCGGGTCGCCCACCACCAGAAGGTTGTCCGGCTTCAAGTCGCGGGCCGCCACCGAGCTTTTTTCCAGCCAGGCCAGAAGGTCCAGAAGATTCGCTACAAGGCCCTCCAGCTTGGGCCTGGACTGCGCGAATGACAGCTCCCGCACGCGGGAGGCCACCGCCTCGGTGAACAGTCCCACGGCGTACGGATGCTCCGCCATGGAGCTTTTGAGCGCAGCCGCCAAAGCCTTGTATTCGGGCTCGGAAAGGCCCGTGGCCGCCCGGTTCGGGCATCTTCCTGCCACGCATTCCAGAAACCAGCTTCCAAGCCTGTAGGGAACCGACGGGCTTTGCGGCAGCTTCTTGAACGCCTCGGCAACTGCGGCCTGACAGGGGACGAAGGCCGCCTGTATTGCAAAGCAGGCGGAAAGGCTTTCCTCGCCGTACCTGCCGCTTCCGGCCAGGGGGTCCGTCAGCACCTCCGGGCAGGCGGTCATTTCGTCAAAGAGCCTGTCCTCGGAGTCGTAGATGTCGTGAAGAACCTCGGCCAGAAAAAACCTGGTGGAAAGCTCCATGAAATAGAGGAAGGAGCCGCCGACCTTGAGATAGTCCCGAAGTTCGGTCTGGTGGGTGGCCTTTTTTATGTAGAGGTCCTCGATCACCTCCACGCTCCTGTCTTTGCCCGCCGCAAGGGGCTGAACCAGGCGAAGGATCACCGAAAGGAGCGGCACCACGCATTCCCGTGGGGCAAGAGTGCGGGCTATGGCCCATTCCTTCTTTATCTGTTCCAGGTACCTGGAAAAATCCGTCACCGGCTTGGGGGTGACCTTTACCACAAGGTGCGCGTCGAAAATCACGTAATACAGGCGGCTCCGGCTCTTGCTCTCCTCGCCTATGGGGCGGATGCTCATGCGGCGGCTCATCCACTTCCCTTTGCGGTTTACCTTGAACTCGAAAACGTGGGCGCCCCTGGACGGACGCTCCTCAACCGGGACAACCTCCGAAGGGGCGTTCTGGGGCACACCAAGCTGGGCCTTGTATATCGTCAGAAAAAAATCCACCAGGTCCCTGGGCTTTACGTCCCAGCGGGTTGCGGCGGGCGTTCTTGCAGGGGCGTCCGGCTCCCCCGCCGGGGGGGCTTCCGCCGCCGGAAGGGCTTCCTTCGCCTGCGCCTCGATCTTTATCCCGGGGCGTTTTTTCTTCAGAACCAGGGCTCCGACAGCCAGCAGGACGAGGATCAGGCCCCCGGCCAGGACCCAGGCGACCGGGCCGGAAAAGGGGATGGCCCCGGCAGAGCTCATCAGAATGACCCCCCAAAGTCCGGTCATGGCAATATCCCCGCAGATGAGCCTTTTTTCTTGTCGACGGAAAGGCTCAGGCTTTTTTCCTTGATGGACATTATGTTCGTGAAATGGCTTGAAACGTCCTGCAGCCGGGCATTGAGCAGGGCCCTGGCCCTGCCCAGTTCCTGGGCGTGTTCCTGGTAACGGCTGGCCGCGTCGCCAAGACCCAGGACCACGTCTTCGTATCTTTCCTTTAAAAATTCGTGCTCCCGCCTTGCCACGCCGAGGTAAACACGGATTTCGGCGAAATAGGCGGCCTGCCTTTTCTGGAATTCCGCGTCGGCCAGGGAGGTGAAATGGGCAAGGACCCTCAGTTCGGAATTTTCAAGATCATCGGCATCCTCGGTGAGTTCCTCGATCTTTTTCGGGTTTTTTTCAGCCCAGTCCGCAATTTCGCCCAGGGCGGCCTCCGTGTCCCTCAGAAATTCGTCGGCGTATTCCAGGAGAAGCCCCGTGGTTTCGGGATCTGCGGGCACGCCCTTGGCGTTGAAGGCCTGGTCCATCTCCAAAAGACAGGAATACAGCTTGTAATTGGCCGTTATGAACTTGATGGAGGCGTCCTTCATCTCCTTGGCCGGCTCCTTGGGCATTGCTTTTTCCAGGTCCTCGTTGGGCACGTTGAACTTCGCGCACCCCGCCGCAAGCAAAACGGCAAGCACAAGGACTGCAAGAGCTGTATTTTTATGGTGTCTTTTCAAGGCTGCTCCTGGACCGGACTTCCGGGCTCAAGCGGACAACAGGGCGATTCGGCGACATTCTCCCGTTTTCTGTTTTATCGCATGAGCACGCCCCGTGCAACGCTTTTCGGTTGGGTGACCGCATTTGGACAAAGTGGGCAGCCGGACCGATGCCGCCGTTCAGATTGACGTTGCATTAAAAGGTGATATGGTGTATTTATTATCGAATCGAGAATTATGTTTTATCGCGTCCGGCGGAAGGCCGCGTTACAGGTCGAATCCTCTTGCGGCCCCGATGGTTTTCTCGAAACAAATGCAATATTTCCTCTTCGGACAAAACGCCCTTTCAGGGGAGCGGATGGCCACGGACCTGAAAGGCCGAAGCCTGATCGTTGTGGATTCGAGCGCCACTTTACTCAATCAAAAAGAAGGACGGGTATGACAAAGCGTACTCTTTTTCACGGCATTGCCTGGGTGGCGCTGGCCGTTGCGGCTTTCCTGCCGGGTTCGGCCCTTGCCGCCGTTACCGGAATAACCGGCCCATCCGATGTCCGCTATAACTACACAGCCGTTTTCACGGCCACGGGAAGCGCCGCCGTGGATTACCACTGGAAGTTTACACCCGGTGATACCAATGGCATAACGGTCCTGAACTCGGCCAGAATAACCTGGCTGGCCGACTTGTATCCGACGGACGACTACGATCCCGCCGTGGTTTTGATGACCGTCAAGGACTTGCTTGAGCAGACGGAGTACTCGCGGAACATCAACGTCTACAGGCCCGTAAGCATATTTTACAAGGACCTTATTCCCAAATACGTGCTTCCGGGCAAGCACACCCGCAGCGAACACGGCGTGGACAAGATCAACGGAACAGGCGGCAGGTACGGTACCTACCAGTGGATATTCACCGGGCCGGCCTGGGCCACCTTTTTTTACGCGGGCAACAACAAGGTCGCCAATTTCACCGGCCCCACTGCGGGCAGCTACGCCGGGGAATACACCGTAACCCTACAGGACGGCCTTCCGGGCACGGACTCCGTCAATATATGGGTTCCCGTCCGTATTGAGGAGGGGCCCGTGATCGTGGCGGAAGGCGGAGCACCCATATTCTACCACATCACGGGAATGCCGGACGGGATAAATTACACCCCAAGGCTCATGACCGGAACCGACTCCAGCGCCACCGAAGTAACAGGCGACGTCCAATACGGCAACATCACCGCCCAGATAGGGCCCTCCGTGGGCGGGGTTTACACCCTCACCTACACGCCTCCGGCCAACGCTTCCACCTTCAACAAGTTTTACATCATCTGCGAGCCGGACCAGGCACTCAACTTCCCCGCCTACGGCAACATCTACAGGCCCCTGCCCTTCGGCCCCATGATCGTCCGGGACACCAGGAATTTTTCGGGCCAGCTCCTTGATACCAACACCAGGCTGCCCATAGTGGGAGCAAAGGTCTCCCTTTACGCCCCGTCTCCCTACAGGGGCTTCACCACCACCAACGCTTTGGGCGAATTTTTCTTCGGCCCCCTTCCCTCGGCCAACATGTACGCGTTTTCGATTTCCGCGCCAGGTTACACAAACGGCAAGGTAAGCTCCCAGTACCTTGCCGAAAACGTTCCGGGCAATGCCCAGATATCCGTCGATCCGGCTTCTGCGGCCTTTGTTTCGGGCAACGTAAGGCGTCCCGACGGCTCCCTTCTGGGGCCGAACGAGGACGCGGTGGTGGGCCTGGTCCGCAAGTATTGGGACGGAACCGTTCCCATGGTCGAATTGCTGGGCGAACTTTCAATTGTCGGATCGTCCTATTACCTGTCCCTGGCCGCAGTTCCCCCCAACCCGCCCCAGGCCGGGGTTCATGATTACGTCCTCATGGCCTACACCGAAGGCCTCTACACCGAGTACGTGCTGCCGGACGGCACCAATTTCCCCTATGCCGGCGTGGACCTCACCCTTTCCAACACCTACAAGGGCGTGGTCATAGGAACCATCCCGTACATGAATGACGGCATTCCCGTGCCGATCACCGGCGGCCTCCGGGTGGCCGGCGTCAACACGAAAAAGGACCTTGTGACGGGTGACTTGATCGGCCAGTTTCCTGCGGGTTTCGTGGAAATCCGCCCGGCCGGAATTGAAATTGACGAACTTACGGGCGCTCCCCTGGGCGCAAATCTCATAGGCGACATCACCGACAACCAGAACGGCGATGACATTGGCCGCAGCACCTTCGCCTACGCGGTGCCCTCCATCACTTTCGTGGACGTGCGGGACGACAACATGGAAGGCAACAACGAGCTGGTGGGCGACAGGTGGTACAGGGTCAAAATGCCCCTTGACCTCACCGTGATAAACAAGGGAAGCCTGGAGCAGGGCCTCATGTGGGTCCGCTCTTCGGTGGGCAACGTGCTGGACCTCAAAAGCTGCGAATCCAGCCACATAGCGGCAAGCAACATTTACGCCATCGACTACCTTGGCGACGGGCGCACCGGAAGCGTTTATTTCGATTCGGGCTCAAGGGGAAAATGGTTCGCGGTGGGCGGCCAGTGCGACGAGGGCATAGACAACGAGGGCGGATACGACTTCGCTCCCTTTGAGCGCTACGAAATCTTCGGCTGCTTCGTTTCCACAGTAATGGCCGAAAGCGGAGGGCGGACGGGCGGATCGGGCCTTCTGGCTGCGGCCCTCCTGCTGGCCGGGCTTTTGTTCACACGCCGCAACTGATGCATGATTTTCACTACGGGGCCGCAGGTCGCGCCTTACAATGGCGGCGGCCTGCGGCCCTTTTGCGCCTGCAACTTTCCCAACCTGGCCCGGCTCCGTGAAAAGGCTTCCCAAAAACCTAATCCTGGCTGCAGTCCTGGTGCTGGCCGTGTTCCTCGTTTACGGGCCGTCCTTTTCCAACGGTTTCATATGGGATGACGACGATTACGTAACGGAAAACCCGGCCCTCGATTCTCCGGGGGCCCTGTGCGACCTCTGGTTCTCCCCCAACTCCACCCCCCAGTACTACCCCCTTGTTTTCACAACCTTCTGGATCGAGCGCCGGATATTCGGCCTCGACCCGTCCGGTTTCCACGCCGTGAACGCGGCCCTTCACGCAATGTCTGCCCTGCTTCTGTGGCGGCTCCTGGCCATGCTTGGGGTGCCTCTGGCATGGTTCTGCGCGGCCATTTTCGCCCTTCACCCCGTAAACGTGGAGAGCGTGGCCTGGATAACCGAACGCAAGAACCTGCTTTCCGGGGTGTTCTATTTCGCTGCGGCCATCTGTTTCCTTGGCTCATGGGGCGTTTCGGGCGATGGTCCGGCGGAAGGCGGCCCCCCGGAAAAGCCCGTCAGGGCGGGGCGGCTTTACGTGGCCTCGTTCATCCTGTTTTTTTGCGCCCTTCTTTCCAAGACCGTCACTTCAACCCTGCCAGCCGCCCTTGTTTTGGTTTTATTGTGGAAACGCCGCCGGGTCCGCCTCATGGAATTTTTGAGCCTTGCGCCCTTTTTCGCCATGTCCCTGGCCTTCGGCCTTCTCACCATCTGGATGGAGCGGACCCACGTCGGGGCTGGCGGGGCGGATTTCGACCTGGACGCGGCCCAAAGGCTCCTCCTGGCCGGAAGGGCTTTCTGGTTTTACGCCGGAAAAATTCTCTGGCCCGAAGGCTTCGTGTTCATCTATCCCAGGGTGATACCAGATCCGTCAACCCTTGTTTCGTGGCTGGGGCCAGCCGGTTTTGCGGCTCTTGTAGCGGCGCTCTGGGTGTTCAGGAAAAAAATCGGGCCCGGTCCCCTGGCGGCGGTGCTGCTTTTCGCCCTGGCCCTGTTTCCCGCCCTTGGTTTTTTCAACGTCTACCCCTTCCGGTTTTCCTTCGTGGCGGATCATTTTCAGTATCTGGCCGGCCCGTGCATTATGGGCCTTTTCGCAAGTGCCTTCGCAGCCGGGCTCGGTTGGCTTGGAAGCCTTATGGGTCCCCGCGCGGCGCGCTCCCTCGCTATTGTCTCGATGGCCGCCGTGCTGGCCTTCCTGGGCGCTTCCAGCATGGTTCTGGCGCTTTCCTACGACGGGCAGGAAAGGCTGTGGACAGCCACCCTTCAAAAAAACCCTGCGGCATGGATCGCCCACAATAACCTAGGGGTGATAAGGTATGGCCAGGGAAAATTCGATGAGGCGGAAGGCCATTTCAGGCGGGTGATGATCGTAAAGCCCGATTACGCGGAAAGCTTCGCCAACCTGGGAGCCATGCAGTACAAGGCCGGAAAGCAGGAAAAGGCTGAGGCCCTTTTCCTGGAGGCCCTGGCCCTGGACCCCCGTCTTTCCACGGCCCACGTAAACCTTGCCGAGCTTTATGAAAACGCGGGAAAGCCGGGCCTTGCCGGAAAGCACTACGCCCTTGCCCTGGCCTCGGATGACAGGCTTGCGCCCGCCTATGAAAAAATCGCCCGCATGGCCGCTGCAAGGGGCAGGGCGGATGCGGCCTTAAACCTTTACCGGTGGGCCGTTGACGCCAACCCGGCCTGGATTCCGGCCAGGGAGAGGCTGGGAACCCTGCTGGCCAGCCGGGGCTTGCATCAAGAAGCTCTGCCTCACCTTCTGGCCGCCTTTGAAGGCCAGCCCGATATGGAGGGCCTGGCTGGAAACCTGGGGCTGGTTTACTTGAGCCTTGGCCGGGCGGACGAGGCCCTTCCGGTGCTGGAATACGCGATAAGCCGCCGGGCGGATGACCCGCGTCTGCTGGATTTTCTGGGGCTCGCCCTGGCGCTTTCGGGCAGGCCCCTGGAAGGGGCGGCCCGGCTGAGGGAGGCCCTTTCCATCGACCCGTATTACGCCCCCGCAAGGCAGCACCTGGCCCAAATCAACGGCGGCGGGTAACCCGGCCCAAGCAGCCTCACTTCAGAAGCTCCAGGGCCTTTTCCGCAGCGCCGTCTTCTTTCAGCACTTCCAGCGCCTCTATGAAATGCCTGGGCGCCCCCCTCTTTTCCAGGGTCGCCGCCATATTGATCAGGGCTGCGGACCTTTTTTCCGGGGCAAGGCCCAGGACCGACCGCAGAAGATCGCCCACCGTCCTGTCCTCCTGCGCCACCTGGATCATCCGCACAAAGGTGTCGTCCCTGCCCTTTTTTCCGAAAAGATTCATGGTTCGTGGCCTTCCCGGTTTTTTACCTGTATTTGCATTTTCATTGCAGTAATCATGTGGCTGAAAGCGGTTGAATCCCTTTAATTTTCATGTTACCATGCAAAATTGAAGGTCATGCAAAAAGTCCCTCCGGGGCCGGAATGCGCCGCCAAGGCGTTATGGAAGCCTTTCCGGGCTTTTTGCGGACTCATCAAAACCGGGGCCGGGGAAATTTCATTTTCAAGGCGCAATGATGAGCGACAAGACCAAGGCAATGGTTTGGGCCTCCTTTGCGGCGGACAGCCTCGCGCTGCCAGCCCACTGGATTTACGACACCGAGGTGATCTCCGAAAGGTTCGGCAGGCCCGACACCTTGAAGGCCCCCTGGCCGGATTCCTACCACGCCGGAAAGCAGGAGGGCATGTTCACCCATTACGGGGATCAGGCCCTCTGGCTCCTGGAATCCGTGGCCATGAAAAAGGGCTTCGATCTTTACCACTTCGCCCGCACGTGGAAGAAGGGCTTCTCCCGCTACGACGGCTACCTTGACCGGGCCACCAAAATCACCCTCGAAAACTTCGCCAGGGGGCTTGGGCCTGAAAAATCGGGCTCCCCTTCAACGGACCTGGCCGGGGCCGCGCGCATCGCTCCCATAATATACCACCACGCAGGCGAACCCGCCAGATGCATCGCCCATTGCCGGGCCCAGACCTCCATGACCCACTCAAGCCCCGCCATCACCGGCTGCGCGGAATTTTTCGCAAGCGCGGTCCTTAAGGTGCTTTCGAACAAAAAGCCCACCGAGGCCCTTTTGTCGGCAAAAGCCGCCCTGCCTGCCGAACTCGTCCCTCTGCTGGAAAGCGGACTTGCTTCGGCGGACGAGGACACCATATCCGCCATAGGCCGTTTCGGCCTGAGCTGCGACGTGGCCGGAGCATTTCCGGCGGTGATCCATCTTGTGGCGAAGTACCAGTCAGACCCTGTGGAGGGCCTTGTTCAGAACGTGACGGCAGGTGGGGACAGCGCGGCGCGGGGCATGGTTGCGGGCATGTTTTTCGGCGCTTTTAACGGAATGGACGCAGTGAAGCCCAACTGGATGAGCCGCATGAAGGCGGCTCCCTGGATGGCCACGCTGCTTGACCTGGGCTTGGGGTGACAGGCCGTCCAAAAGCGCGAACTGCTGCGTCAGCGAAGGCGGGCCGGGTCGGGATGTACCGCGTGTACTATCCCTCCCCGGCCCACCCTCGCTTCCTTGCATTTCATCGCTTTTGGACGGCCTGTCCGGGGCATTGACAGATTTTGAAGTGTTACGGGGAACTGGGTTAAGTTCTATTTTAAGAGCCCGCCGATAGTTGATCGAGGGGAAGCCCGGTTCCTGTTGGAGCCGGGCTTCCCCTTTTTTGTTCATGCGGACGATCTGCCTTCACAAAGGCCTATCTTCCAGTTGAAAAAGGCTCAATACGAAGCCTGGATAAAAACGATGAAATGCAAGGAAGAGTGAAGCGGGCGTGGAGGAATAGTACTTTTCGTACATGACGACCCGCCCGCTTTGCTCTGACGCCGCAGTTCGCGTTTTTATCCAGGCTTCTATCCGCTTGCTCCGGGCTCGTCCAGAGTCACGTACTGCTCCATGATCCAGCCGGTTTTTCCATCGGGCAGGCGGATGAAGAGCCAGTCCGGGACACCGCTTTCAATCTCCAGGATGCTGTTGTTGTATATCACCACCACCACCGGATACTCCCTTCCCGGACCGGTGCGGACGTTCAGCATGTCCACCGCCACCCTCACCTTGTCGCCCGGAAGTATTCCCCGGTCATCGGAAGGCGCGGCATAAACCGGCGCTTCGGGAGGCGGGGCCACAACCTCGTAGCCGGAGGCCACCGACCTGTACCAGATATCGTTTAAAATGAAGTAGGTGATGCCCGCAGCCACGAAGGTGCGAAATCCCACCGGAATGGAAACCACCACAGCGCCGATGGGGGGCGCAACCACGATGTAGCCCGCAGTGTGCCGCCTGTGAAAATAACCGTTATAGTAGTAATAGTCATTTCCCCTGTGCACCACCCTTGCGTGTCCCCTTGGCATGGAAACCACCACCCCGCCGTGAACAGGACCGCGATAACGGCGGACCGGAGCCGGGCGGACCACATGCCTGGGGGCCGGGCCGTGGGCAGAATGCCGACCTGATGCGTAGTACGGCCCATGCCATCTGGACTGCGGGGCAGGCTCATTCCACCTGGCCGGAGGAGCGGGTTCATGCCACCTTGACGGATGAGAGGGCTCATGCCTCCTGGCAGTGGGGGCGGGTTCATGCCTCCTGGCCGGGGCCGGCCTGCTGACCGCCGTTTCGTGCGAAGGACGTCCCTGGCCCGCGTAGGCAGGCGCATGGCCGTGGGCTTCCGGGCCGGGCGCGGGGTTGCTCCGGGGCGCGGGCTTGACCGCTGCCGAGCGGCTCTTCGGCGCGGGCCTGGACTCAGCCGGAGCGGACGTTCCGGGGCGGGCATGGCTGTTGGCTTCCAGGTGCCTTACGGGATCGAGCTCGGTCATCACCTGCGGCGCGCGGTCACCCTCCCGGCGCTCGGCTGCCGTGGAAAGCCCCTGGGAGAAGAGGGTGAGGCCCGCCACAAGGGCAAAAATGACCGCCGCCTGCCTTGAAACCGAATTCGTATATGTTTTCATGAAGAAGCTCCCTGGCGTGATCGCCTTGAAAAGTCCGTGCGAAGATTTCGCCCCTGCCTCGTTCAACGGCTTACAGCGCCTTGAACTGAATATAAGACGCCCAGGGAGAATGAAAAGTTTACAGCTTTCCGAAAATATTTTTTCCTCCGCCTCAACCCGCCGCAAAACCGGCGATTTTTTCCATCAGCGCTTTTCTTGAGGCCGGGTCGGGCTCCTCTACGAACAGGGTCTTGTCTTTCGATGAGGCCCCGGAGGCCACGCTCACGCGGCTTTTGGCCACATCCAGAAGTTTCGCCGCAAACTCGCAGATTGCCTGGTTGGCGGCCCCCTCCACGGGCGGGGCGGTGATCTTGATCTTGAGGGCCTCGCCCTGAGCCCCGCAGACCTGGTTTTTGGACGAACGTGGCACTGCCCTCACCTTGAAGGAAAAACCGTCCGGCGTTTCGCGTATTTGGATTTTTTCCGCCATGCAAGGTCCAGCCCGTCGATTGATCCGGTTGGTTCAAAAAAATATGGTAATAAATCATTTCGTTGGGCTTCGTTCCTCAGCCCAACCTACCAGACTGCCCACTGCCGACTATTCACTGCCTTTTCACCGCCGTAGCGAGTTCGGCGACGCTCACCGTGGCGGTGCCGACCTTGCCCACAACGATTCCGCCTGCCGTGTTGGCGAGGCGGGATGCCTCGGAAAAGGAGGCTCCGGCGGCGAGCCCCAGGCCGAGGACCGCAAGAACCGTGTCGCCCGCGCCGGAAACGTCGAAAACCTGCCTAGCTTCGGCGGATATGAAAACAGGCGGCTCATGGTTGGAAAAAGCCGCCATGCCGTCTTTTCCGCAGGTGACCAGCACCCACTGAGCGCCCACGGAGCTTAAAAGGTTCGCGCCCGCCACCATGAGGCTTGCCCGGTCTGAAATTTCGACTCCCGTTGCAAGGGCGGCCTCCCTTCGGTTGGGGGTGATGGCGAAGGCCCCCTTGTAGCGCTCGTAGTCCCGGCCCTTGGGGTCCACTATCACCATTTTTCCCGCCTTGGAGCAGGCCCCGATCACGCGGCCCAGAAGGCCGGGCGTCAGAAGGCCCTTGCCGTAGTCGGAAATCAGCACCACGTCGGTGTCTTTCAGGCGGCCCTCCACGAAACCGGCTATTTCCCTTTCCTGGGCATCGGTGATGGGCCGCCTGGTTTCGCGGTCGATGCGCACAACCTGCTGGTTTACGGCGATCACGCGGGTTTTTCTCGTGGTGGGCCGGGTTTCGTCGGAAAAAACCCCCGTGGTGTCAACGCCCATATCCGAAAAAAGGCGTTTCAGCACGCGCCCGGCAGGACCTGTACCGGAAACCGCCGCAACCGATACCCTGGCCCCAAGGGCCGCGAGGTTGGCGGCCACGTTTCCCGCGCCTCCAAGGGTGGCCGTCTCGGAAACCACGGAAACCACCGGCACCGGCGCTTCCGGGCTTATGCGCTCCACCTCGCCCCAGGTGTACTCGTCCACCATCACGTCCCCCACCACCAGAACCCGGCTTTTTTTAAAGGAATCAAGATTGATGCTCATGGCGGCTCCTTGTGGTCAGAAGGTCTTGAAGGGGACGATTTCGTCGGAAAAATCGGGCACGGCGTTTTCCGGGCTTTCCTTTAAATCCTGGGAAAGAATCTCGGCAAAGCCAAGGCTGCGGGCCATGTCGAGGGCTGCGTCATACTCTGCGGCGGTTATCCTGCGGTTTATTTCGGGATACCGCCCGGCCCGGAAAAGCGGATCGTACTGGCTCATCATGGATACGCCTATTTTCCGCGAGACCTCAAAGGCCAGAAAGCAAAGGCTCTCCCAGGTTCCGGCAAGGCCGCCCGGAAGCACAAGATGGCGCACCCAAAGCCCGCCGAGGGCCAGCCCGGTGGCAGGATCAAGCCTGATGTCGCCCGCCTGCCGGTGCATCTCCATAATGGCGTTCCGGGCGGTCTCGACGTAGTTTTCCGCCTTTGAAAGGCGAAGGGCCACCGCGTCGTCCGCGTATTTGAGATCGGGCAGATAGACGGAAATGAGCCCGTCCAGGCTTTTCAAAGATTCAACGGAATCGTAGCCCGACGAATTATAGACGTAGGGGATTTTAAGACCCTGTTCCCGCGCTTCGATGAGCGCCTCCCTTATCTGGGGGACCTGGTGGGAGGGCGACACCAGCCCTATGAAATGCGCCCCTTCGGCCTCCAGTTCCAGGGCGACCCTGGCAAAATCCGCAGGGCTTGTGAGGTGGTCCGGCGCTCGCTCATGGCTTATCTGAAAATTCTGGCAATATAGGCAGGCCAGGTTGCAGGAGGTGAAAAAAAAGTTGCCCACCCCGCCCGTTCCGGTAAGGCAGGGCTCCTCCCCGAAGTGAAGCCCGGCCCAGGAAACGTGGATTTTATCATCCAGCCCGCAGAACCCCGCCTCGCCTTTGGTGCGGTCCACTCCGCAGTTTCTTGGGCAGACCCGGCAGGACGAAAGCGGGTTTGGTTTTTCGATCATGTTTTTAATGTCCCCGGCGCGTCAATGGGGTGTTGTCTTGATCCGTTTTCCCGTGGTAAGAGCCGGTTAAGATTTAAAACCATTCAGGATCGCCGGATACCAAGCCTGGATAAAAACGATGAAGCGCAAGGAAGGCGAGCTGAAAAGGAGGGAGCGTACTCTTTTGTACGTGACCGACTTTTCTGCGATGCCTGACACCGCGATTCGCGTTTTTAGACAGGCGGCTGGAGAAATCATGAAAAAGCCGCCTCTGGTGTTACAGACAACAACTTTATGGGACTACCCCTCCCAGCATTACGGCGAAGGAATGCAGGGCGACAAGGACTACGTCGGCGCGACACCCTCCTACGTCATCTGGAACCTTCTTTGCCGATACACCCGCCCCGATGACCTTGTGGTGGACCCCATGGCGGGCTCCGGCACGACTCTCGACGTATGCGCCGACCTTGACCGAAGGGCCAAGGGCTTCGACGTGGCCCCCATCCGCCGGGACATAGTGGAGGCCGACGCCCGGAACATCCCCATGGAGTCAAACCGGGCGGATTTCGTTTTCGTGGACCCGCCCTACTCCACCCATGTCGATTATTCGGACAGCCCCGACTGCATAGGAAAGCTCGCGGCCACCCAATCGGAGTATTATATAGCCATGCGCCGGGTGGTCAAGGAAATCCACCGGATTTTGAAGCCGGACCGTTTCATGGGCCTTTACGTCTGCGATTCGTTCAAAAAGGGCGAGCCCTTCATGCCCATTGGCCACGGGCTTTTTTCCATAATGTGCGATTATTTCGAGCCCGTGGACGTGGTGGCCGTGGTGCGCCACAACAAGAGCCTTTTCCGCAACCACTGGCACACCGCAGCCATTGAGGGAAACTACTTTCTGCGCGGCTTCAACCACCTTTTTATAATGTACAAGCCTGGCCCCAAAAGCCGCCGGGGGGAAATTCCCGACCGCCGGGACCAGCGGGAGACCGAAGGCCACTTAAGCGCCCGCCAGCCCCGCGACCCACGGCCCGGCAATCCCCCGCCCCGCCACCGGAAGAACCGGCCATGACCGGGCCGGTTCTTTCCATAACGGACCTTTCCGTGGTCTTTCCCACCGAGGAGGGGCTTCTTACAGCCGTCGCCGGGGCGAGCCTGAAAGTGAACCGGAACGAGGTTCTGGGCCTTGTGGGGGAGTCCGGCTGCGGAAAAAGCGTCACGGCGCTTTCCGCCGTGCGGCTCCTGCCCCGCCCGGGGCGTATAAACGGCGGCCAAATCCATTTTTCGGGCCGGGACATGCTGGCTCTTTCGGAAAATGAACTGATGGCGGTTCGCGGAAAAGACATCACCATGATCTTCCAGGACCCCATGACCGCCCTCTCGCCCCTGGTCAGCGTGGGCGCTCAGATGGCCGAGTGTTTTCTTCTGCACGAGAAAATATCCAAAAAAGACGCTATCCAAAAATGCATCCCGTGGCTTTCCCGCATGGGCCTTCCCGAACCCGTCCGAATCCTGGAAAGTTTCCCCTACGCCCTTTCCGGCGGCCAGCAGCAGCGCATAATGATAGCCATGGCGCTAATGATGGAGCCCTCCCTGGTCATCGCCGACGAGCCCACCACTGCCCTGGACGCCACGGTTTCGGCCCAGATATTCGATCTTCTGCGAAGAATGCGCGGGGAAAATTCCTCGGTGCTTCTCATCACCCACGACCTTGGGGTGGTGTGGGAGCTTTGCGACCGGGTGATCGTGATGTACGCCGGGAAAATCGTGGAGGAAGCGCGGGTAAACGAGCTTTTCGCCCGGCCCCTTCACCCTTACACCGAAGGGCTTCTGCGCTCGGTGCCGGTTCTGGGGGAGAATGAGGGTGAGCTTTTTTCCATAGAAGGCCAGGTGCCCTCGCCCCTTTCGATGCCCGTGGGCTGCCGTTTTTCCGATCGCTGTCATCTGGCTTTCGACAGGTGCAGGACCGAGGAACCGGAGCTTTTGCCGGTGGGCGGCGGAGGGTGGAAGGCGGCCTGCTTTCTGGCCGCAGAAAGGCTTTCAAAGTGAACCAACCAGCGCCCCTGTGCGAAACCCTGGAGCTTTTCACGCATTTTCCCATAAAGCGGGGGGTGCTGGCCCGCACCGTGGGGCAGGTAAAGGCCGTGGACGGGGTGAGCATATCCGTGGGCCGGGGTGAAACCCTTGGGCTTGTGGGTGAGTCCGGCTGCGGCAAGACCACGCTGGGGCGCACCATCCTGGGCCTTGAAAGGGCCACGGGCGGAAAAATTCTCTTCGACGGGACGGAACTGCCATCGGGCGGGGCGCGCCCGGCGGCGCTCCGGCTCAAAATGCAGATGATCTTCCAGGACCCTTACTCAAGCCTTAACCCCCGCATGACGGTGATGGAGACGGTGACCGAGGGTTTGGCTGCTCACGGCCTCCTGAAAACCGGCAGGGAAGAGAAGGCAAGGGAGCTTTTGAACGAGGTGGGCCTGGACGAGCGAAGCCTTTGGCGCTACCCCCACGAGTTTTCGGGCGGCCAGCGCCAGCGCATCGCGGTTGCCCGCGCCTTGAGTTTATCCCCGGAACTCTTGGTGTGCGACGAGGCGGTGAGCGCCCTGGACGTTTCCGTGCGGGCCCAGGTGATAAGGCTTCTGACGGACTTGCGGGAAAAATTCGATCTTTCCTACATCTTCATTTCCCACGATCTTTCGGTGGTGGCCCACATCGCCCACCGGGTTGCCGTGATGTACCTCGGAAAGATCGTCGAGACGGGACCCGCCAGGAGCGTCCTTACCAAGCCCCTCCACCCCTACACCCAGGCCCTGTGCTCGGCTGTTCCAAGGCCGGGAAGGGACCGGGTGAACCGCATAATCCTGACAGGCGAGCCGCCCTCGGCGGCGGCCCCCCCGCCCGGATGCAGGTTCCATCCCCGCTGCCCGAAAGCCGTGGACGTCTGCCGCACGAAAGAGCCCGCATCGGTGGCCGTGGACGGCAGAACGGTCAACTGCGTGTTGTACGGGTGAGAAAAACGGTCAGGCGTTTTCCACGCCGTTTTTGGGGCAGGCGAACTTTAGGGTGCAGTCGGGGCATTTGGGCTTGCGGGCGGTGCAGACGGCGCGCCCGTGGTAGATGAGCCAGAGGGAAAAATCGATCCAGGTCTTTTTCGGGAGCGCCTCCATCAGGTCGTATTCTATCTTTTCCGGGTCGGTGTTCTCGGTGAGCCCAAGCCGGAACGAGATGCGCTTTACGTGGGTGTCGACCACGTTGGCGGTCTTCCTGCCCACTCCCGGAAGGGCCAGAAGGGCCTCCATATCGTTCGGCACAACCCCGCCGTGAACCGCAATCAGCTTTTCCGCGCAGTCCTTCAGCTTTTTCGCCTTGGAGTGGAAAAAGCCCGTGGGCCTTATGAACTCCTCGATCTCCAGAATATCCGCGTCCGCAAAATCCTGGGGCCTCTTAAACCTTGCGAAAAGGGCCGGGGTGACGGCGTTCACCTGTTTGTCGGTGCACTGGGCGGATAAAATGGTGGCGCAGAGAAGCTGAAAGGGGTTCTCGTGCCGAAGCTGGGTGTGAACGTCCGGGTAGCTCCGCAGAAGCTCCTTTAAGATGAAGGATGTCTGTTTTTTGGTTTTCGGGGGCATTTTGCCTACAGAGATTCTTCTGGTCGATCAGTTTTTTCCTGGGAGCGCGGGCGTCCCGCCCGCATATACAATTTTGTTAAAGCGGGCGAGACGCCCGCGCTCCCAGGAAACTTCCGAATTTCCAATCAGTTATTAAAGCACAAAGCCCAGCTCTAACTGGGTTGTATTCGATATATTCCACAACTGCACGAAAATGTGTTTCGTTGCGGATAACCCTATCGAAATACTCCTCTTGCCAAAATACACCCTTGCGCCCCAACAACCGGTTAGCTTCCTTGGCTGTAAATGATTTCCAGGAATGCACAATAGCTGACATAATATTTATGCCCATCGGTGTTACAAGAACATGAACATGATTCGGCATTACAACCCAGGAATGAAGAAAATAGCGCTCACCATTAAAGTAAAACAAAGCGCTTTCGACAATCCTTGCAATTTCCTGCCTTTTAAGCAAGCACTCGCCGTAGCTTTCGTCTAATGTTTCTTCAATCAACCTTCTGCGCTCGACTTCACGCTTGGTTTCGTTCATTGGTTGAAGTTTGCTCTCCCATTTTTCAAAAATAATGGGGGCAGACTATCTTTAAGGCGAAAAATAATGTGTTGAGGGATTTCGCCTGCTTCCCAATGAGGAAGATATCCTCGAAAGTGCCAGCGCTTTTCAGAAAGCATGGGTGTCATGCGCACTTTTATTCATTTTCATGGGAGTGTGTGCATTCGTCAAAATATTTCTTCGTGTCAATGCGGGCGAGACGCCCGCGCTCCCAGGAAAAGATATCCACCGCACAGTCTCAAATAAAGACCTTTTGCGCCTTTACGACATCGACTTCATTGCGTTCTCGAAAATCACCGTTCCAAGCGGCGGGTTGATCGCCGGGGCTTCGGTGCGGAAGGCCCTTTCCCGGCGGCGGGTGAAAAGCGGGTGCTGGGCCGGGGTGAAGTAGGCTTCAGGGTGGGGCATGAGCCCGAAGATCCGCCCCGTGGGGTCGCAGATGCCCGCTATGTCGTTAAGTGACCCGTTGGGATTTTGGGGAAAGCGCCCATTCGCAGGATTCCCGCCTTCGTCGCAGTAGAAGACCGCCGCGAGGTTTTCCTTAATGATGCGCTTCATTATCTTTTCTTCGGCGTAAAATTTCCCCTCGCCGTGGCGCACGGGCATTTCGAGCCGCGAAAGCCCCTTTGTGAACACGCAGGGGCTTTTCGGGTTGACCGAAAGGTTCACCCAGTCGTCACGGAAGTTACCGCAGTCGTTGTTTATAAGGGCCACCTTACGGGCCGCGTAGTCGTGGTCAAGGCCCGGAAGAAGGCCTAAGTTCACGAGGCACTGGAAGCCGTTGCAGATTCCAAGCACAAGCCCTCCGCCCGCCACGAACTCCGCAAGCTGGTCGTTCACCCGGCTTTTCATGCGGGCCGCCTGGAGGACTCCCGCTCCGTGGTCGTCCCCCCAGGAAAAGCCGCCCACGAAGACCATCATCTTGCAGTCTGAGAGCTTTTCCGCGCCCGACACCAGGTCGTTTATGTGGACCCTTTTGGCCTCGCCGCCCGCAAGTTCCACGGCGTGTGCGGTTTCGCGGTCGCAGTTCAGGCCAAAGCCCGTAAGCACAAAAACTATCGGTTTCGCCTTCATACAAGAGCTCCGAAGCGGCTTTTGAAGGCCGTTTTAAGTGCTGGAATTTCCAAAGAAACAAGGGGGGCCTCGCTGGTTCCCCGAAGGATGAGCAGGCTCTTTTCGGTAACCACCCCCACCCGCGCCAGGGCGTGGCCGGAAAATGCCGCCTCGAAGGCCGCGCGTTTTTCCGGGTTTACGCTTACGATGAATCGCCCGGCGGATTCCGAGAAAAAGAGCGCCGAGTCCGTGAGCCTGTCCCTGTGGGGGGCCATGCCAAGGTCGATGTCGGCTCCCAGCTCGCCCGCCATTGCGCAGAGGGCCGCGTGGACGGCAAGCCCGCCCGCGTAGACCCCGTGGACCGAGGCCGCAAGCCCCGTGTTTATGGCCTTATGGAGGGCCTTGTAGAGATCGAGGCTTTTTTCGGGATTTTTGAGGGTCGGCGCGTTGGCCCCTATGTGCCCCAGAAGTGCGTAATACTGGCTTCCCCCAAGCTCGTTCCTGGTGTTGCCCAGAACGTAGATCAAATCCCCCGGCTCCTTGAAATCCATGGAGGCACACATGTTCACGTCCGGCACTATACCCGTGGCCGTGAACATGAGGGTGGGCAGGGCGCTAACCTTGTGGCGTTCGCCGTAGGTTCCCGGAAGATGCCCGTCCACATACATGGAATCCTTGCCCGAAAGAAGGGGGATTTCATACGCCCGGCAGGTTTCCGCCAATGCCCGGCAGGAGCGCACCAACTGGGCCGCCTTGAATTTTCCGTCCGGGTTCCTGGCCGGGTCGTAGCTTATGGCGGGCCAACAGAAATTGTCCACGCCGCCCACGGTGTCCGGGTCAGCGCCCACGGCGATCAGGCGGCGAAGGGCCTCGTCTATCACGCAGCGGGTCATGGAATCGGCGTCTATGGCCGAGTAGGAAGGAAGCAGGGCCTGGGAAAGGGCCAGGCCCCGGTCGCTTGTCAGAACGGGCCGCAAGACCGCTGCGTCAGAGGGGACGTCCCTTTCCACTCCGCACAGAGGCTTGATGATGGATGTGCCCTGGACCTCGTGGTCGTACTGGCGGGTTATCCACTCGCGGGAGCAGATGTTGGGGGAGGCCAGCATGTCCAGGATCAGGCGGTCGAAATCCGACGGGTCGCTTAAAACAGGCTCCGCAAGCCCCCTGTCCTCCGGGGGCAGCCACTCGGCCTCGAACTCCCAGCGGGGGAAGGTGCCGGAAAGAAATTCCAGGTCAACAAGGGCGCAGGTCGCGCCGTTGTGGGTGAGCCTCAGTTTCCCGTCGTTCGTGTAAACGCCTATGACCGTTGACTCCACCGCGTGCTTTTGGGAAAGCTCCAGAAATTCTTCGATGTTGGCCGGGTTCACGGCAACCGTCATGCGCTCCTGGCTCTCGGAAACCCAGATTTCCCAAAGGTCCAGGCCCTGGTACTTTACGGGCACCTTTTCGAGCTCGACGTGCGCGCCGTTGGAGTATAGGGCGCTTTCGCCCACCGAGCTTGAAAGCCCGCCTCCGCCGTTATCCGTAATAAAGGCGATGAGGCCCCTGTCGCGGGCCTCCTCCAGAAAATCCATCATCTTTTTCTGGGTGTAGGGGTCCCCTATCTGAACGTGCCCGGCTGGCGTGGATTCGTCGAAAACCGCGCTCGACGCCGTGACCCCGTGGATGCCGTCCTTCCCAACCCGGCCCCCGCACATGACGATGAGGTCTCCGGGCGTTGTCTTCTTGTTCTCCGAAGGCTCGCCCATGACCTTTGCCGGCATGATGCCCAGAGCCGTGACAAAGACCAGGCATTTTCCAAGGTAGGAGGGGTGGAAGTACAGAAGGCCGCCCGGGGTGGGGATGCCGCTCTTGTTGCCGCCGTCCTTCACGCCCTCGATGATGCCGTCCAGAAGCCGCCTGGGCTTGAGCCGGGGTTTCAATGGCCCTTTGTAGTCCCGGTCGGCCACGCAGAATCCGTAGGTTCCGGCCAGGATGCGCCCGCCCTTGCCGGTTCCCATGGGGTCGCGGTAAACGCCCACTATGCCCGTTAGGGAGCCGCCGTAGGCCTCCATGTTGGAGGGGCTGTTGTGGGTCTCGCCGGTTATGGAGTAGTAGTGGTCGTCGTCCAGCCGGGCAACGCCCGCGTTGTCCCATAAAAGGGAGACCACCCAGGGCTTGTTTTGGGCTATCTCGCGGGTGGGCTTTTCTATGTAGGTGGAAAAAAGGCTGACTATTTCGCTTTTTTCACCTTTTTCGGGGTCGCTATAAAAGAACCTGCCGCGAAAGGTGTTGTGGTTGCAATGATCGCTCCGGGCCTGGGCGATGTACTCGATCTCCACGTCCGTGGGCTCGGAGAGCCCTTCCTCCGCCCTCTGGGCCAGCACTTCGGGCCTTAGGAAATACTCCCGGATCACCGGCACGTCGGCGGGGTTCAAGCTTAGGTTCCTCTCGTCCGAAACCCGCATCAAAGCCTCGTCGCTTTCTATGTTTATGGTGGAAAGCGCGGGCTCCTTTGTAATTTTCACCCTGGAAAAAAATATTGCCGAGCCCTGGGCCTTGTCCCACTCGGCTTTTGTCCATACCCGGCAGTGCTGGATTATGTCGTTGGCCAGAAGCTCCGTTGCGAGCCTTTCGGCCTCGCTTCTTGGCAGATCGGGCGCGGAAAGCAGATAAAGCTTTGAAGTGTAGATGGCCTCCCCTGGGGAAAACTTCACCCCGAAAAGGTCCTCCACGGCCTCCCTTGCGGTGGCCCCGGCGTTGTCGCGCACTCCGGGGCGAAGGCCCACCCACACGAACCAGTCCGCCGGAAGATTCAGGGGGGCAAAGGACGACACCTGGGTCACGGGGTTGGTGAAGATCGCAGTCCGCGCCTTTTCAAGGTCAGCGTCCGAAAGGCCCGTATCGAAGGCGAGAACCGTGACCGCCCTTACATTGGCGATTTCGATGCCCAGGTAGTCTCTTGCCTTTTTTCGGACTGAAGCGCCCTCGGAGTCGAAAAGACCGTCCTTTAGGGCAAGGGATAAAACGGCTGGCATAAAAGGTTCCTTGATTATGGGTATTGCCGCTCCCGTGCGACCCGATGGAGTTTTAGTCCGGGCTCGCCCGCCTTCAAGCGGCCCTCTCGAACGCTTTGCAGGAAAATCACTTGTTATCGCCACAGGCCAAATCTGTCAAGGCGCAAGGTTTTTTACGGGCTGGAAATATTTCAGGGCTGTGGGCAATGGATGCGTTTTTGTGATATGTAAGCGCCATGAAAAGGGTTTTGACCATTTTTTTGATTCTTGCGGTAATTATCCCGGCTGGCGGGCTCGCCTTTTCCGCCGACGGGGCGTCCCCCGAAGAGACTGCTGTTTCCGAAGACGCCGTGTGCGCTCCCGTGCCGTCCATTTCCGAAGACGTGGCCTTTGACTGGCAGACCGCCCCCTCCCTGGCCCAGGATGAAAGCCCCGGCGCGGGTTTCAGCCTGGAAGACGCCCTAAGCCTGCCCCTGGACGCCACTCCGGCAAGCGGAATGGCCCCGGAAGCCGCGCCCGCCTTCGATGCCGCAGACACGACAAACGCGGGCGACGCGGCTTCCGTTGGGCCGGAGAAACAACCTCCGGGCGTGGGAAGGGTCAAAATCACCGGGCTCAAAACCCTTTCCGAAAAGATGGCCGGGGCCATTTTGCGCACAAGGAGCGCGTCGCGGCTTCCCTGGCGGGAGAAGCCCGCCTTCATCGAGGAAAACGTGGAGGCCGACCGGGAAAGCCTGAGGCGCTTCCTGGAAGGGGAGGGCTTTTTTTCCGGCAGGGTCGATTCAAAGGTGGTTTTCAGAAACAGGGGACAGACCGCCGACGTCACCTTTATAATGGCCGAGGGCGAGCCGGTGAAAATCACCAGGATCACCCTAAGCGGCATGGACGGGCTGGCCCCGGCGCTGGTGAAGGGCGTGGAGGACCGGATGACCCTTGGGCCGGGCCGCCGCTTCCGGGCCGCCGAATACCGGGACGTGAAAAAGGCCATTGCGCGTTATCTTGGCGACAACGGCTTTCCCCAGGCGGCCATAACCGGGCGTGTTCTGGTTGACAGGCAAAACCGGACGGCGAAGGTTGAGCTTGACGTCGACCACGGGCGGCTTTACCGGTTCGGCGATTTTTCCGTTTCAGGGCTTCCCAAGACAGGCAGGGAGCTGATCGGCTCGCGCCTCTGTTTCAAAAAGGGCGACGCCTACAGCGAAGCCCTGGTTGAGGAAAGCCGCTACCGGCTATTCGATCTCCGCATTTTTTCCACGGTTACCATACTGCCCGATTACCCACGTACTTCCGAAGACGGGCTTTTGCCCGTCACGGTGGGCGGCGAGTACAGAAAGCCTCGGGAAGTGCGGATAGGCGCGGGCTACGGCACGGAGGACAAGCTCCGGGGCCAGGTGTCATGGAAGCACAGGAACTTAGGGCCTCTGGCCAAGCGGGTGGAGCTTGCCGTAAAGGCCTCGAACCTTGAACAGAGCGCGGAAGCGACACTTTTCCTGCCCCTCTTTTTAAGGCCGGACCAGGAGTTCTCGGACTCCCTGGGACTTTCGCGCCAGAACGAGACCAGCTACATAAACCGCACCATCTACAATAACGCCACGGTGACGCGCAAAATCGGGCAATGGTGGCACTTCCGGGCGGGCCACACAATCGAGATAGACAACCCCGAAGACCTGCCGCTTGAGCTGGACACCGAGGATTTCCGGGAGGAGCACAACTACTTCGTATCCACAGTGGGTTTTTCCGCCGACCGGGACAGCCGCCGCCCCATCCTGGACCCTGTGAGGGGAAGCTATTTCGCGGCAGGGGTGTCCTACGCCTCCGCAGCCTGGGGCTCGGAGGCCCAGTACCTGAAGCTGGAGACCCAGGGAAGGCGGATTTTCCCCCTCTCCCACGGGTTTTCCCTGGCCGGGAAGCTCCTTTTAGCCACCATGGAGCCCATGGAGGCATCCGACACCATCCCCACGGTGAAGCGCCTTTTTTCGGGCGGAAGCACCAGTGTAAGGGGCTACCCCTACCAGGAACTCGGCCCCATGAACGAGAAGGGCAAGCCCGTTGGAGGCCGCAGCCTTTACGAGGCCTCAGTGGAGCTGCGCTTTCCCGTATATAAGGCCCTTGGCGGAGTGGCCTTTGTGGACGCTGGCGAAGTACACCCGGAAAGTTTCGCCTTTGACGCCGACGAGCTGCGTTTTACGGCGGGCCTTGGCCTTCGCTACCATACCGTTGTGGGGCCGATACGGGCGGATTTGGGCTTTCCGCTCAATCCCCAGGCCTCGACCCCGGCCATGCAGATACATTTCAGCATAGGGCAGGCCTTCTGATGGGAAAACGGGCCGTCAAAATAGGACTATGGGCCGCTGCCCTGCTGGCTTGCGCGGCGCTTGTCTTTGCCCTTGCGGCCACATTGTACCTGCGCTCGGATTCCGGGGCGCGAGCGATGCTGAGAGCCGCCAACCGGGCGCTTTCCTCTCGCGGGCTTAGGGTTTCATGGACCAGAATCGGCCTTTCCGGCGTAAACAGCGTATGGGCGGAAAACGTGATCATATCCGATCCGTCCGGGATTCTTTTTAAAGCCCGAAAGGCCTCCTTCGGCCCGGTGATTCCCCTTCTTATGGGAAAAAACCCGCCGCTCGATCTTTCACTAGTAGGCCCTTCACTGGCCCTTTCAAGGAACGGGGAGGGCCAGTGGAACATCTCCGCCGCCCTTGCCCGGCTCAAGGCAGTCGGCAAAAAGAAAAAGAAAGAAAAAAACCTTCTGGTCATGGAAAGGATTTCAGTCAAGGACGGGCTTGTTCATCTTTCGATCCCCGGCTTTTCAGATGAAATCGGCGTAAACGCCAAGGCGTCCCTTAAAGGCGGGATTCTTGACGTAAAACGCCTCGTTCTCTCCGACAAATCCTTAAAGGCAAGGATTTCTGGAAACCTGGCGCTTACAAAAGACGCGTCCTCCGATCTTACGGTCAGGGCCGAGGCCGGGGCCCTCACACCCTACAAGGCCCTGTGGCCGGGGCTTCCGGGCCTATCGGGCCTTCAGATCACCGCAAGGGTGAAGGGCGCGGCAAGGGCTTTAACTGCTGATTTTTCCGCCTCCGTTTTTCCCGGACAGGAAGTTTCCGGCACTCTTTCCCTGGCCCGTGGGACGGGTGCGGCAAGGGCAGGGTGGGACCTTCGCTTTGAAAACCTTTCGGCCAGCGCCTTTTATCCGTCATTTCCCGCCCTTCTGAACGGCAAGGCGAGGGGCGATTTCAGAAAAATTTCCGGCAAGGCGGAATTTTCCGCCAGCCTGGACCTTTCCCCGTCCACGGTTCACGGGCTGTCCATAAACGCGGCGAAAATTTCCGCCACCCGGAAAAAAGGGGCGGATGCGCTGTCGGTTTCCGCGTCCACGGCTGCGGGCGGGCTCGGCCTGACAGTCAAAGGGTATTCGGCAGGGCTTTTCAGCAAGAAAGGTCCGGTCAACCTGAATTTCGCGGCCCGTCTTTCAAAAGCCGATCCGAAGGCTCTGCTGGCGGCCCTTGGAATAGGGAAGGGCGGTGTGGAAGCGGGCAACGTCAACGCGGACATTTCCGGCTCCCTGAAAAAAAAGGCAGGGGGGGGCCTCAAAGACGCCGTCTGGGCGGCGCGGGTGAAGGCCGGGCCGTCGGGCTACGGAAAATTCAAGGTTGCCGGGGCCTCGTTCCACGCGAAAGGCTCCCCCGGTCGCCTGGATGTTTCAGCCGGAAGGGTGAAGGCGAAAGATGCCGACCTGGGCTTTTCCTACGCTGGCGATTTTGCCGGAAACGGCAGGGCGAAGGTTTCGGGGCGGGTTGACGACCTTGCGGGAATCCTCTCCCTTTTCGGCGCAAAGGGCCTTTCGGGAAGGGCCCTGGTTGACCTTTCCGCCACCCTTGCCGAAAACGCCCGAAAGCTCGAAATTTCGGGAAAGGCCCACGGAACCGGAGTTTCGTGGAGAAGCGAAACCCTTGCTGCGGGGGCCGGGAACGCGGCTTTTGGAGGCCGGGTAAAAATTTTTTTCAGGCCGGATCGCGCCTTTTCGGGCCTTAGGGCCGACGGCGGGCTTACGGCGAAAAACCTTTCCGGGCGCACCATCGGCAAGGGTGGGCGGGGCGTCCCGTTTTCCTCTTCACTTCTTGAAACGGACGGCAATTTTCAACTGGCCCCGGATTCCGCCGGAAAACTCCGCTCCGCGCTTTCCCTCACTTACTCGGCCAGAAGCCCGAAGGTTTTCAAAACGGTCGCAAAAGCCGCCGCCGGGCGTTTTTCGGCTGATTTCGGAAAGCGCACGGCCAACCTGAAACTTGCGGCAACGGGCCTTTCGGTTTCCGGGCGCAGGGCCGATAAGCTGGAGCTTTCAGCAGACGCCCAAAACGGGGCAGCCGTCTTCGACCTGGCCGTAAAGGATTTCGAGTCAGCCGATCTGGCGGCTTCGGGCCGCGTGGGGCGGGCCGGTGCTGACGGCGCGCGCACGGTGAGCCTATCCCGGCTGGTTTTCAGCGCCCAGGCAACCACCTATGCCGCGACAGGCCCCTCTGTTTTTTACCTTTCATCACGTGGCGTTTCCGTTTCAAGGCTCGATATTGCGTCCAAAGACCAGTTTTTTTCCATTGCCGGGCTTTACGAGTGGAAAGGCAGGCGCGACATCGCGGTAGCCGGGCGGAATCTTGCCCTGGCCCCCATTTTCCGACTTGTCTCACCCAAGGTCTCCGTTACGGGAAAGGCCGATTTTTCGGCAACCTTGACGGGCACGGCCAAAAAGCCGAGGCTTGTTGCGGAAGCCGTGGCGAGAGGCCTGTCGGCGGGCAGGGTTTCCTTCAAACGGGCGCAAGCCAGTGGCATTTGGGACGGGGCCGCAGCCTTTGCAACCGCCCTCCTGGACCCGGCCACGGGCGGATCCATAACCCTTTCGGCCCGCGCCCCCCTTGTGGTCGACTCAAAAATGGATTTGTTGAGTCAGGCAAGGCGGGTGATCCTTGATGTATCAGGAAGAGACCTTGACACAGCTTCCCTTGCAGCACTTTTTTGGGATGATGCGGGCCTTTCCGGAAAACTGGACCTAAACGCAAGCCTTTCGGGTTCGGGGCCGGATAAAAAGGCCGTGGGCAACGCGGTCCTTCGAAACGCCCGGCTCGAAGGGTACCCGGAAATCGCCAGGGCCGAGGCAAAATTCGGCTACTCGCGCCATTCAGCCTCGGTTTCGGGCCTTCTCCGGCCATCGAAAGGCGGGCAGGTCAGCTTTTCCGGCCAGATGCCCCTTGATCCGGAAAGGCTCCCCTCGAAAAACAGCCTGAAAAAAACCCGAATAAGGGCGCGGCTTGCCGCAAGGGACATCCCCCTTTCCCTTGGGGCGTCCCGCGTTAAAGCCCTTGTCGGGGCGCGGGGAAGCCTGGGTGTGGACGCCTTTTTTTCCGGAACCCCGGCAAACCCGGACATCACCGGAAAGCTTCGCCTTTCAAACGCTTCGCCAGCCGATGGCCGGGCGTCCTGCAACGCCGAGGCGGTGTGGGGCTTTTGCGACGGAAGGGCCACGATTTCGGGAGTCGTGAGGCCGGACCGTGGGGGAAGCCTTGCGGCCAGGGCTCTCCTGGTTCTGGACCCGAACGGGGAGCTTTCCGTTGCATCCTTCAAAAAGGGGCGGCTTTCGGCAAGATTCAGCGCCAGGGGCTTCGACCTTACGCTTCCGGCCTCCTTCATAAAAGCCGTGAGCGAGGTTCACGGAAGCCTTGACGCCGACGCCCTGGCAACGGGCCAGCTCATGAAACCCGCCGTGTCGGGCACGGCCCTGGTCAAGGCGAAAAGCCTGACCCTAAACGGCCTTGGAAAGCCTCTTACCGATGTCGGCGCGGAGCTGTCCTTCAAGGACAACGTCCTTTCGGTGAAAAAATTTTCCGCCCGGTCCCCTGGCCTTGGGGGGTGGATATCGGGATACGGCACCGTGGGCTTTTCAGAGCGGCTTTCGCCCCTTGGCTTGGATTTTTTCGTGAAAGGCGATAAGCTTGATCTGGCGCATTCGGGCTACGTCAACGCATCGGCGTCGGGCAAAATCAGAGTGGGCGGCACCGCAAAAGCTCCGGTCATCACCGGGGCGGTGAGCGTGGGAGAAGGCCTTTTGCGCCTTGACAAGTACCTGGCCATAAGAAGGCCGGAGACGGTCAAGGAAACCGATGTTTCCTTTGTCGGCGAAAACGAGCCCGCGCGTCCGCCCCTGCCCGGAGCCTGGAAAGCCGCCGCCGTGGACCTTTCCATTAAGGTTGACGGGCCTTTCTGGGTGCGGGGGGCCGGGGCCCAGCTCCAGGTGGAGGGGCTTTTGGGCTGGAAAAAGCCGAAGGGAAGAGACCACGCGGCGGTTTCGGGCCATCTCGACACCGTGCGCGGGGTGTACGAGCTTTCGGGCAAGACCTTTACGCTTAAGCGGGGCAGGGCGGACTTTCCGGGCATTTACCCGGCTGACCCCATCCTCGACGTTCTGGCCGAATACACGGTAAAGGAGGTGGTGGTGCGCTTGAACGTCACCGGACGCCTCTCGGCCATGAACCTGGCCCTTTCCAGCGAGCCTTCCATGGACGAGGCCGAGGTCGCCTCCTACCTCCTTTTCGGGAAAAAGATCGGAAGCCTCACTCCGGGGCAGGCGGGGAGCCTCGCCGAAAAAGGGGCCGCCATGCTGGGAAACCAGGTCCTTGCCCAGCTTCGCAGGGAGTTCGGCCCCATGATCCCGGTGGACATGATAAGCGTGGACGGAGGCGAAAACGGCGACTCAAGCACCCTGGTGGTGGGAAAGCACATAACGCCCGATATCTTCGTCACGTGGCGCAGGGCCACCGCAGGCCAGAGTTCCGATCAGGTGACGGTGGAATACAGGGTCAGCCCCAATGTGGTCATCGAAAGCCAGGTGGGCGAGGAGGATTCGGGCGTAGACATATTCTACACCTTCGAATACTGAGCCTGGGCGATCCCAAGCGCGAATTGCTGTGTCAAACTTCATCGCTTGTGATCGCCCAGGACGCGGCGAGATTGGAAGAAAGGCGGCAGAAGCACATGTTTGTCATTGCGGTTTGCCGATTCCTTGCATATTCGATTGAAGCACCGACTAAAATTTGATGACAGAACCGGAAAAAATAAGGTCAAAAGGACACCACATGAAAAAAATAATTGCGTTTGCATCGGTATTGCTGCTTGGGGCCTTCCTGGCTTCGGCCTCTTGGGCGGGCAGCATCGTGACCCCCAAAATGGCCCTGGAAAGATTTGAAGTAACCGATTACGACGGGTTCTGGTTTTTCGACAAGGCGACGAGGCCCACCAGGGGCGAAGCGGGCGAGCACGGCGCGCCGCTTTCGGTCAGCTTCATCTTTCTTGTGGAAAACCCCAACACCCACGCCATCAGCCTTAAAGGCGCGAGCTTTTCGGCGGTCTTTGACGGGTTCGACCTCATGAAGGTGAAAAGCCGGGACGTGTTCTGGCTTCCGCCCGGAAAAACCGTCAGGGTGCGGATGAACGGCCATATCACGGCCAGCACGGCCTTCGGGAAAATCTCCGCAAGCATGGAAGGAACCGGGGCCGGGCGCGGCCTTTCACCCTGGGAGGCCGTGGAAGCCGTTTACAAGGGTGCTGCGGCCCGCGACATTGAAATGGAAATACGTGAAGGCAGGTTTGAATTCACCGACGGGGCGCGATCCATCGTCGCTCCCTTTTCCCAGGTGCTCACCCCTCCCAAGCCCGGCGAACAGGCCCCCCCGGACAAGGCAACGCCAAAACCGGCGGAAAAGGGAAAGTCAAAGCCCGCCCCCAAGCCGGTCAAGCCCGGAAAATAGCCATCCGGCCCCTTTTCTGCATAAACCCTTCAATGGGCCGGATGGACAGCCTGTTGAAAAACTCAAATGTGACAGGCTGATGAAAAACGATGAGCCGCAAGGCGTGCGAAAAGCCAATGAGTCAAGCGTACTTCATGTACGTGACGGAATTGGCTTTGAAGCACAACACAGCGGATCGCGTTTTTCGACAGCCTGTCAGAAATTGATGTAGGCCCCGTCGATTATCATCACATCTCCGGTATGGTAGGCCGAAGCGTCCGATGTAAGATACACCGCGATTCCGCCGAAATCCGAAGGCTCCCCCCACCTGCCCACGGGAATGCGGGGAAGCACCTTGTCCCGGAACCGGTCCCAGGCGAAAAGCGGCTCGGTCATCTGGGTCTCTATCCAGCCCGGAACCACCACATTGGCCCGAATGCCGTTTTTGGCGTACTCCACGGAAAGGGCCTTCACCATGCTGAGAAGCCCGCCCTTGGTGGCGGCGTAATGCTCGCCGCGAGGCATTCCCGAAAGGGCGGAGATGCTGCCGGTGGCCACGAGCGACCCGCCGCCCTTTTGAAGCATGTGGCGAACTGCGGCCCGGAAGGTGAAGAAGGCCCCTTCCATGTTGACCGAAAAAACCTTGCGCCACTCCGACGTGGTCATTTCGTGAAAACGGGTGCCCATGGCCGGGATTCCCGCGTTGGCGAAGCAGGAGTCAACCCGTCCGAAGGTTTTCACGGTCTCGGCGAAGGCGGCCTCCACCTGGTTTTCGTCGGCCACGTCGCAGGCTATGGCCAGGACCCCGCCGCCGATGGCTTCCAGCTCCTTTTTCGCCGCCTCGTTTTTCGCCTCGTTCCGGCCCCATATGCAGACGTTCGCGCCCGCCTGGGCAAGGGACTTGGCCATTCCGAGCCCTATGCCGCCGTTTCCGCCCGTGATGAGCGCAGTCTTCCCGGAAAGATCGAAGGGGTTCTTCGCCATGCCCGTTTCTCCTTAAATTTGTATGAGTGATTGAGGTGTGATGTTGCCTATCCTGTATTAATACATGTAAAAATATGATTTTTCAACACAAGGTTATCACCCCTGCATAAGGCGCACCGGCGCTTTCCGCGTTCCCCTGCCTGACAGCCTGTTCAAAAGCGTCTTGAAAAGCCCGGATTTTATGGTATGACACCGGAACCTTCTGGTTTGGCCTTCGGCGCTTTTAAGGCGCGGGCAGGCTTTGGGACAATTTTCGCAGGGTCATGGGACCTGATAAACAAGCGCCGTGAAAGGGTAATGAAATGAAAGACGTAGTCATAGTATCAGCTTGCCGCACCGCCATCGGAGCATTCGGCGGAACCCTGAAGGACGTTCACGCCTCCTCCATCGGCAAAGTGGTGATGGAAGAAGCCGTGAAACGCGCCGGGATCGACCCCGCCATAATCGACGACATCCGCTTCGGCTGCTGCATGGAGCCTGCGGACACGCTGAACGTAACCCGCATAGCCGCCCTTCTGGCCGGAATCCCGGACACCGTCACCGCAGTCACCATCAACAGGGTGTGCATCTCCGGCATGGAAGCCACCATAAGCGGCATGGCCATGATCCAGGCCGGAATGGCCGACGTCTGCCTGGTGGGCGGCATGGAGCACATGTCCGGCGTGGCCTATACCGTTCCGGGCGCGCGCTGGGGCTGCCGCCTCCAGGACGCCGAGTTCGTGGATTCCATCATTCGCGGCCTGCACTGCGGAAGCCACGTGATCCCCCACCCGGAAACCAGCCCGGTGGACGCCACCCAGGCCCCGCTTTCCATGTTCGTGGGAAAACCCTACATAATGGGGCACACCGCCGAATTCATCGCCCAGCACCATAACATCTCCCGCGAGGCCATGGACGAGGTGGCGCTTCGGAGCCACAACAACGCGGAACGCGCCAACAACGACGGCTCCTTCGCCAACGAAATAGTGCCCATAAGCATTCCCCAGCGCAAGAAGGACCCCATAATTTTCGCCCGGGACGAGCATTTCCGCCCCGGAATGACCATGGACATGCTGACGAAGCTGCCCCCGGCCTTCATACCCAAGATCGGCAAGGTGACTGCGGGCAACTCCTCCGGCCTCAACGACGGTGCCTCCGCCATGATTATAATGAGCGCGGACAAGGCCAAAGAGCTTGGACTCACGCCCCTGGCGGTCATCAAGGCCGTGAGTCGCGGAGGCTGCCATCCGGCGATAATGGGCCTTTCCCCGGTGCCTGCGGTGAAAAACCTGGAAGCCCAGGGCAGGTACAAGGTGGCGGACTTCGACCTCATCGAGGTGAACGAGGCATTCGCCGCCCAGTACCTTGGGTGCGAAATCGAGCTTGGGCTTGACCGCGAGAAGGTGAACGTGAACGGAAGCGGAATCGGCCTTGGGCACCCGGTGGGCTCCACAGGCTGCCGGATCATAGTGACCCTTCTCAACGCCCTCAAGAATCGCGGAAAATCTCTGGGCATGGCCACCCTGTGTGGCGGCGGAGGAGTATCAATGACCATAGTCATCGAAACCATGTGACAGGCGTCCTGAAAGCGCGAACTGCTGTGTCAGAGCAAAGCGGGCGGGTCGTCATGTACGGCAAGTACTATTCCTTCCCGCCCGCTTCGCTCTTCCTTGCATTTCATCGCTTTCAGAACGCCTGTTCTCGCCTTAAATGTCATCGCTTGTGATCGCTCTGGCAGCGGTTGCTATACTTGCAAGCAAAAAGGAAAACGATATTATAAAACCGCTCACGGCAAGGCGGGGCGGACCCTACCCTTATCTTCAGTCCGGTTCGCTTAACGGCGGGGAATTTGAGGCGCCTTTACGGGAATTTTCAGCATGGCCGCCTCCACCATCTCGGTGAGTTCCGGGTCGTTTCCCCCAAGGTTCAAGGCGCGGTTAAGGTGGAAGCGGGCGGTTGGCCAGTCCCTTATGCTAATGGAATAAAGGCCGTGATAGTAGTGGGCGCGGGGAGTGTCACCCTTGCGCCCCAGGGCCTGGGCCAGAAAATACATGGCGGGCGAATATTCCGGGCACAGGCGGAGGGATTCGGCAAGCTCCCGCCGCGCTCCTTCCGCGTCTTCGGAGTCAAGCAGGGTCCGGCCCAGCCAGTAGAGGGCCAGGGCGTTTTCCGGGGCGGCCTTCACCGCGTTATGCAAGACCCTTTTCGCTTCTTCGGCCATTCCCGCCTCAAGATAGGCCTGACCCATTCCGGCAAGAAAATCCGCGTCAAAGGGTTTTAATTCCACCGCCTTTTTCATGGTTTCCAGGGCCTGGCTCCGGCGGGAAAGCCTGGAATAATAAAGGGCCAGGCCGTAATGGGCCGCCGCGTCCCCCGGATTTTTCTGTATCATTTCGGAAAGTTTCGCCAGACTCTCGCCCTGGTCGCCGTAAAGCCCCAGAAGCCTTGCCCGCGCCGTGAGAAAGCCCGACTCGTCGGCGGGACGGGTGTCTTTGGCCTTTTTCGGGTTGACCGAAAGCCAAAGGTCCATGGCCGCCATGCGCTCATCCACACCCGGATGGGTGGTGAGATAGGTGGGAACCTCCTGAGGGCCAAGCACCGCCGCAGCCCTCATCCTTTCCAGGGCCTTTAAGTAGCCCGCCCCGCCATAGCCCGCCAGGGACATGTACTCCCGGCCAATTTCATCGGCCTGCCGTTCGTCCTCCCTGCTGTAGGAAAGCGACACGCTGGCCCCGCCCGCCATGCCGCCCACCATTGCTGGGGCCGGAGCGCCCAGGAAGACCCCGGCGAGAACCCCGGCCAGGGTGGCGATCTGGATTTTCTGCTCGCGGGCGATTTTTTTGGATATGTGGCGGCAGGTTACGTGAGCGGTCTCGTGGGCCATGATGCCGACCAGCTCGCCCTCGCTTTCCAGGGCCGTGAAGGCTCCCCGGAAGATCACTATGAAGCCGCCGGGCCCTGCGAAGGCGTTAAGGACGTCCTGGTCGGCAACGAAAAAGCGCGGTTCCATCGGCTTGTCGGGAATGCGCTCCACCACACGCCTGCCAAGCCTTTGGATGTAGGATGACACCACCGGGTCTTCGACAAAGGCCATCTGGCCGCGTATGGCTTCCAGGAACTTGTCGCCAAGCTCCTTTTCCTCGGCAACCGTTATGGCCATGCACGGGCTGGCCGCAGTGCACAGAAAAAGGATCACGACAGCCAAAACCGGCAGAATGGCCCTGAAACGCGTTTTCATGGGGATTTCCCCTTGGGATGCTTTCTTTTTGCTTCGCAACAGCCCGCCTGTCCCTGCAATCATTCCCCTTTCAACCGGCTGTCCCTCACACTGTGGCCCATCTCAATAAGACGGAGCCGGATGGCGTCTGCCCTGGCGAAATCCCCGGAAGCCCTCGCCTCCCGCCTTTCCCTCAGAAGGAAGTCCACCTTCTGGTCATGGGTTTTTTCGCTGAAATCGAAGACGTTGACCACCTCGTTTATGCGCTTTAAGGCCTCGGCCACCTTTTCGCAGCCCTTTTCGTCGATGGCCCCTTCGGCCATGAGGGCGTTCACGCGCTTCACCAGCCCGAAAACCGCCGAAAGGGCGGCGGAGATTGAAAGGTCGTCGTCCAGGGCTGCCTGGAAGGAGGTCTTGAGATCGTAAAGAATCTGGTCCAGCTCGCCGCAGGGGCGGCCTCCAGCGTGGTTTGAAAGGGCTTCGGCGAAGCGGTCCAGGCGGGCTATGCTCTTACGCGCCTGGACGAGCTTTTCCGCTGAAAAGCTGAGCGGCCTTCCATAATGGGTGGCCAGAAGCCAGAAGCGGATTTCCCGGCCCGTGAAACCCTGGTCAAGAAGCTCGTCCACGTTCATGCGCAGCCCGTGCGAACCACCCACCTTCTGCCCGTCCTCGTAGACTGCCTCGCAGTGTATCCAGTTGCGGGCAAGGGGTTTTCCCGAAAGGGCCAGGCAGATGGCGTTTTCGTTTTCATTCAGGGGAAAGACCAGGTCCAGGCTTCCCACGTGGAAATCGTAGTTTTCCCCAAGGTATTTCATGCTCATGGCCGCGCACTGGAGTGGCCAGGAGGGCCGCACGTTGCCCCACTCGGTTTTCACGAAGATGCCGCGCTTCAACTCCGCCAGACGGCAGCGCTTGAAAAGGGTGAAGTCGCGGGGGTTGTCCTTTTCGTAGCCCGAAAGGTCCACCGTGGCCCCTAAGCGAATTTTCTCCAGGTCAACCCCGGAAAGCCTGCCGTATTCGGGAAGGTGAGACACCGAAAAATAGAGGCTGCGCAGTTTTTCGTAGGCGAAGCCCCTGTCCGCCAGCTTCCGCGAAAGGGCGGTCATGTCGTCGGTGTGCTCGCTGGTTTTCGGGTAATGGTTGGCCGGGCCCACTCCCAGTGTCGCCATGTCCTCGAAAAAACGGTCCGCGTGGACCTTTGTGAAGGCGGCAAGGTCCTTGCCCGCCTTTTCCGAGCCCTCTATGGTGCGGTCGTCGATGTCCGTTATGTTCATCACCTGGTTCACAGAAAGGCCCCGGAAGGCCAGGTAGCGGCACAACAGGTCCGAGAGGATGAACCTCCTGCACTCGGAAAGCCCCGGAGGGCCTGCGGCCACGGGGCCTAAGCAGAACACCCCGGCCTTGCCCGGACGCGCCGGGGTGAAGGCGTCCTTTCCACGGGTGAGCGTGTTTCCGGTCTTGATCTCCACCTTTTCCTGAAAGGTGAAAAGGTTGGTGGAAAGGTAGCGCTCCCCGCCGTCGGGCAGGATCACCACCATGACGCCGCCGTCGAGTTCCATCACCTTGCGCCGGGCCACCGCGAGCGCCGCGCCGCTACTCATGCCCACGAAAAGGCCCTCCTCCGAGGCCATCCTGCGGGCGGTCTCGTAGGCCTCGTCGTCGTCCACGTTGACTTTTTCGTCCACCCACTTTTTCTCAAAAATTTCCGGGACGTAGGCTTCCTTGAGATTTTTCAGGCCCTGAATCTTGTGGCCCAGGTAGGGCTCCACGCCGATAATGGAGACTGCCGGGTTAAGTTCCTTGAGACGCCTGGAAACCCCCATCAGGGTGCCGGTGGTGCCCATGGTGGCCACCACGTGGGTGACGGACCCGTTGGTCTGGGTCCATATCTCGTTTGCCGTGGTGTGGTAGTGGGCCTGCCAGTTTGCCGGGTTGTTGAACTGGTCGGTCATGAAGTAGAGGTCCGGGCTCTCCCTGGCCACCCGATAGACCTCCTCTATGGCCCCGTCCGTGCCAAGGTGGCCGGGGGTGAGCATGATGCGCGCCCCACGGGCCTTTAAAATCTTCTGGCGCTCCTGGCTCACGGCCTCGCTCATGGTGAGAAGAAGCCTGTAGCCCTTGATGGCGCAGACCAAAGCCAGGCCGATGCCGGTGTTGCCGCTGGTGGCCTCGATGACGATCTTGTCCGGGGTGAGTTGGCCGCTTCTCTCGCCGTCCTCGATCATGAAAAGGGCCGGGCGGTCCTTGATGGAGCCGCCGGGATTCACGTACTCCACCTTGGCCAGCATGGTCACCCTGGGGTTGGGGTTCATGCGCCGGATAGGGACCAGCGGCGTGTTTCCGATATGGGAAAGAATGGAGTCGTTCATGTCGGCCTTTCAGGGAATCTCTTGTTCTTGCAGCCCGTCTAAAAACGCGAACTGCTGTGTCACGCTTCAAAGCCAATTTCGGTCACGTACAAAAGAGTACGCTCCCTCATTGGCTTTTCGCGTTCCTTGCATTTCATCGTTTTTATCCCGGCTTCACATTAAACTTTTTATAAGGAGCGGCTTTAAAAAAATCATCCACGGCCCTTATCATGGCAAGCCTTACGTCTTCCTGGTCGGCGCTCGCGTCGATTATCCTGAACCTTTCGGGTTCTTCGGCGCAAAGGGCCAGATAGCCGCGCCTCACCCGCTCGTGAAACTCGATCTCATAGGCCTCGAACCTGGCCTCGGAATGATGGGTGGCGCTTTGGGCGCGCTTAAGCCCCGTTTCCACCGGGCAGTCGAAAAAAAGCGTGAGATGGGGCCGGGCCTTTTCCAGGATGTTTTGATGGATGCGCTCGATGAACGCCCGGTCAAGCCCGCGCCCGAAGCCCTGGTAGGCCAGGGTTGCGTCGTAATAGCGGTCGCAGATCACGATTTTGCCCGCAGAAAGAGCCGGGAGAATCAACTCCGCCACGTGCTGGGCCCGGTCCGCCGCGTAGAGCAGGAGCTCGGCCTCCGGGGCCAGGGCCGTTGAGGCCGGGTCCAGCAGAATCGCCCTTACGGCGGCCCCTATGGCTGTTCCGCCCGGCTCGCGGGTGGCGACCACCGCGTGCCCCGCCTGCTTCAGATGATCCGCCAGAAGGGGGGCCTGGGTGGTCTTGCCCGCCCCCTCGCCGCCTTCCAGGGTGATGAAAACGCCGGGCGCGCTCATCGGGCCGCCCCTTTGTAGAAGCTGCGGCCCAACAGCTTGTGATGGGCGCTCCAGGCGGAATCGCCGGTGTCGCTGTCCATGAAACTCCTTATCCCCACCACCTTGGCGTCAAGATCGTCAATCAGGTTCAGCACCACTGCCTCCAGGGTCTTGGGAGGCTCCGGGGAGCCGAACTCCCGCTGGCCGTGGTGGCTCACCACCATGTGCCTCAAAAGCATGGCCTTTTGCGCCGGAAAGCCCTCGATCCGGGCGATGAACCGGTCAAGGACGCCCACCCCAAGCACCACGTGGCTGATGAGCCTTCCCACGTCCGAGTAGTCTATGGCCCCCCTGAGCGAAAATTCCTCGATCTTTCCCAGGTCGTGAAAAATGGCCCCGGCCATGAGCATGTCCCGGTCAAGTCCCGTGTAATGGGCCGCCACCTTGGCCGCCATTGCCGTCACCGACAGGGTGTGCTCCAAAAGCCCCCCCACCCAGGCGTGGTGCATCATTTTCGCCGCAGGGGCCCGGCAGAGGGCCGGGGCCATGACCTCGTCCGCCAGAAGGCTTCCGCACAGGGCCTTTATGTCCTCATCTGCAATGGTATCGGCCAGCTCCTTCAACTGGGAAAGCATCTGGCCGGTGTCCCTTCGCGTCGCGGGCAGAAAATCCGCAGGGTCCACGCCGTCCGGGTCCAGCCGGGCGAGTTCGGAAAGAACCATCTGAAGCTCGCCCCGGTAATCGGAGACCCTGCCCTTAACCCAGACGTAGTCGCCGCTCTCGAAGGCAGACCTGATCTCCTCCACCCTGTCCCAGGCCACGGCCTTCACCCTGCCGGATGAATCGCAGAGGCTCACCGTAAGGTATCCCGCCCCGTCCTTCTTTACAAGCACCTGCTTGTCGGCTGCCGCGAAAACCTCGTCAACGGAAAAACCGGGTTTTAGATCGGCCACGAAAACGCTTTTTGCCATGTGTCAGGTTCCGGGTTGGTTGGGCGTTTGAGGTGCAGAGGAGCTTCCTTCCTGGGAGCGCGGGCGTCCCGCCCGCATGGGCTAAGCGGGCGGGACGCCCGCGCTCCCAGGATAACTTTGCCCTGTCAAAGACGGCACAGGGCCTGTTGTCTGCTAAAACTTCATATTCTCCAGCCGCCGAAGAAAATCATGATCCGTGATGTCGCATTTAACCGGCGTCACAGAGATCATGTCCTCGGAAAGGGCCACGCCGTCTTCATCCGGGCTGTCCCCCAAAAGCATGGTCTCCGCGCCCTGCCAGTAATAGACCTGGTTCCTGGGGTCCGTGCGCTTCTGAAACGCCGCCTCGATGCTGGCCCGGCCCTGGCGGCAGCAGCGCACCCCCTTTACCTCGGCTTCGGGCAGGTCGGGCACGTTGACGTTTAAAAACACCCCTTTGGGAAGGCCCTCTTCGGCCATCCATTCGGCGATCTTTACGGCATAATTGGCCGCAGTGGCGTAGTGGCGCACCTCGTGCCGCGAAAGAGACACCGCCACCGCCGGAAATCCCAGTATGGCGGCCTCCCGCGCAGCCGACACCGTGCCCGAATAATGCAGGTTCACCCCCACGTTGGGCCCCGGGTTGATGCCGGAAAAAACCAGGTCCGGGGCAAAGTCCAGAAGCTCCAGAAGGGCCAGCTTCACGCAGTCCGCCGGGGTGCCGTTCACAGCCAGGGCGCGGGCCATGCCGTTTTTTACGCGGGTGACCCGCAAGGGCACGTGGAGTGTTATGGCGTGGCTGACGGCGCTTCGCTCCCTGTCCGGGGCCACCACGGTCACGTCGTGGAATTTTCCAAGGGTTTCCGCAAGGGCCGCTAGCCCCGGCGCGTGGATGCCGTCGTCGTTGGTGACAAGAATTTTCATGGCCCTTATTGATCCCTTCAAAAACTCCCCGGCCCGCCCCGGGGCTTTTCATGCGCCTTTGGTCAGGCTTTTACATACACCAATCGGACAAAAGAGAAAAGTTGACTTTTTCAAGCCCGTGGACCAAGAAACGTGACACCATGAAAAGGACATTTCTCACATTCCTGGCCGCACTGGCGGCGCTCCTGATTGTAAGCCGCTCCCCGGCCCTGGCCGAGGGCCCGGACGCAACCGCCTTTCCGGGCGACCCGACAGAGCCCTGGGTCATCACCTGCGATCTCATCGAGCATTCCGAAAGCGAAGACGTTTACACCGCCACGGGAAACGTCAAGGCCGAGCGCGGAAAACAGAGCATGACCGCCGACCGGGTGGTTTGGAAACGGGCCGCAGGGCTCATGAGGGCCGACGGCAACGTGAAGGTGAACTCGGGCTCCGATTCGGTTTCCGGCGATTTCCTCGACATGGACATCGAGGCCAAGACCGGCGAAACAAGGAACGCCCTGCTTTTCGTGGGGGACAAGCGCCTCTACATAAGGGCCGGGGCTCTTAAGAAAACCGGCGAGGCCACCTTTTCGTTCAGCAAGGGCTCGGTCACGGCCTGCAAGGGCGACAAGCCCGACTGGCAGATCACCGCAAGCGGCGTCACCTTAACCCTCGAAGGCTACGGACACGCCCGGAATACAACTCTTTGGATGGGCGGGATTCCGGTTCTCTACAGCCCCTACCTTTTTTTCCCGGTCAAGACCAAAAGGGCCACCGGCCTTCTGGCCCCCCAGCTTGGCCGCTCCAGCCGCCGGGGCATATTCTGGGAGCAGCCTCTTTTCATCGTTCCCGCCGACAACTGGGACGTCACCCTCTACGAAAACTACATGGAGCGCCGGGGAAACCAGGTGGGCGCGGAACTGCGCGTGGTCCCGGACGCCACCTCCAAAATCTGGCTCTACGGCGCTTATCTTTCCGACAGGCAGGTGGACTACGGCGAGGGCGATTACGGCTACGTGGGGGACGACTACCCGCGCACCAACACCGAACGCTACTGGTTTGCGGGAATGTTCAACAAGTCCTGGGCGGGCGGGGTGAAACTGAAGGCCGACCTGGATTACCTGAGCGACCAGGACTACCTGCGGGAGTTCAAGGGCGGGGCCATGGGCTTTGACGCCGTGAACAAGGCGCTTTTGCGGAATTTCGCCCGCTCCCTTGACGACTACGACTCAAGCGTCCGGGACAACCGCATCTTTCTGCACAAGTCCTTCAGGTTGACGGAACTTTCAGGCGGCGTGCTCTGGCGGGACGACGTGGTGGCGCGAATCTTCGACGAAACCGACCCCACGGCCCAGAAGGTCCCCTACATAAATTTCGCCCTTGGCCGCACCCCCGTCTTTAAAAATTCGGCCCTTCCCCTTGTGGCCGACTTTTCCGCCCTGGCCGACAACATTCACAGAAAGGACATGGATAAGGGCGTGCGCCTCAATCTCCATCCCCGCCTTTCCCTTCCCTTCAACCTTGGCCGCGTGTTTTCCGTGGAGCCCTCGGCCGGGCTCACCCACACGTCCTATTTCATAAACTCGCCCCAAGGTGGGGACGACGCCGATTCCCATGCGTCCAGGCAGGTGGGCGACTTCGCCCTGGATGTTTCCAACAGGCTCCACAAAGACTACGCCGATAGCTTCCGACACGTGATCTTCACCACCCTGTCATACAGGCTGGTTGACGACGTGGACCAGAACGACCTTCCGCATTTCGACGCAACGGACAGGCTGGCCCCCGAAAACAGCGTAACCCTAAGCGTGGTGAACCACCTTCTCTCCAGGGAGGACCAGGGCGTAATCCGGCCCGTGTGCTACTTTTTGCTCTCCGAGACCTACGACATAAGGGAGGCCGACGAAGAAGACCCCGCGCTCTGGGCCGAGCCGGGCGAACACCGCCCCTTTTCGCCCGTAACCGCGCGGCTGGAGCTTGCTCCCTTAAACAACCTTTCCGCCTACGCCGAGGCCAGGTTTTCCCCCTACGAAAAGGCCTTCACCTACGCCGCCACCGGCATGGGTTTCACCACGCCCACCGGCCACAGGCTCTTCGCCGACTACTACAAGACCCGCGACGCCTCGGAATACGTGTCCCTTTCCGCCGACATCAAGGCATCTTCGGCCTTCACCTTCTACGGGCGCTACCAGCGCGACCTTTTCGCCGACGCCCGGGTGGAGACCTCCTTCGGACTCATCTACACATCCGACTGCTGGAGCCTCGATTTGGGATACCTGGACGAGCCGGGCGAGCAGCAGTACACCATAAGAATCAACCTTCGGGGCCTCGGAGGTATAGGCGGCTCATTCAACCCCTTCGACTAGTCCAGGGCGACCACAAGCGCGAACTGCTGCGTCAAACTTCGCCGGGCGCGGTGCGCACGTATCGCGATACGCTTACGCCCGCGCCCAGCTCGCTTTCCTTGCATTTCATCGCTTGTGATCGCCCTGGACGGGAAGTAAAGAGGGACTACGAATCACTGCCGGTTAGGGATGGATTAACGACCCGGCCAATGAACAGAATGTTTCCGTTGGTTCGATCCTGAATCAAAAAGATGAACGGATGATCCGCTATGAACTTCACAGGTTCGGGGGGCGGGGCTTCAGCCTTCTCGCCGAAAGTTACAGCTGCGGCCTCAGTGCCCTCCTCGTTGACATCAACATATGCTTTGTGAAAGATTTCATCAAGTAACAGCTCGTGCCCCTTTTCTATTCCCGAAAAATCAGCTCCGCTTGAAAATGCTTTTTTCACGCCCATTGGTACCAAATATTTTTTTAAGCGTTCTCCAAAATCAAAACGAAATTTTGGTATTTCAACATTAACTTCAAGTTCCGATAGTTTTTTTCTTAAATCAATAATTGTTTCTATAGTAAAATTGTTTTCAAACCAAGGCAAATCATTTTTCTTTGGAAGCAGAATAATCATTGACAACATATCGCCTTTATAAGGCATCTCCAGCGACTGAAACAAATCATTTTCACTGTATCTGAAAAAACCTTCTTGATTCATCATAGGGACTTCTACTGAATTATTTTGACCAATATTGAATTTTTTATTTACAGTATCACTTTTTTCAAATGGTTGTTCCCATTTTCCCTTGAAATAAATAGCATTGATAAAAATAAATTTTGTCTGATTGTTTAAATTGTCTTCTGATAAAATTCCAGCAATCTTATTATTTGTTGATTTTGCGACCCATTTGTTTATTAAAGATATGGCCTTTCCTGGTGAGTTTTGAAAATCCACCGACCCTAATTTAGCACAATAATATTGCTGTATGTCATCTTTATATTGAGCTATAGAATCATATCCTGTTTGCATCCACAATGCGTTTGCAACACGAAGGGTGAAATCGCCATCATCAGGATTGAGTCGGTTGTAAATGGCCGCAATGGCCGGTTTGCGGATATTTCCATCACCCGGCAGACTGACAGCCGTTTGAATTTCCGTAGCCGTAGTTCCGCGTGCGCCTTCATAAAGCATGGCAAGCGCTGTTGAAATGCTATACGGAGAAAAGAAGAGATTACCGGGTTTGTTTTTTAACTGTGAATAAAATTCAATGGCAAACCTGTTGTTAGCGCCAACCATGGCAGTGATGCCTTCCTTGGTGGCTCTCTTGTCGTTCGCCATTGGTGGAGCTTTAAGAATCCATGTTCTGTAGGTGCCGGGAAAAAGATGGGGGAAGGAAAACAGCAACAAAACCAACAGCAACAGCATCAGAGCTATCTTTTTTTTCATCTGGTTTTCCCCGTTTCCTGAGGCGGCAAGAAAAACACAGAAACTTGCAGTATGATGTAATATTTAATACAAAAATAATTTAAGTTTCAACCTTTATTTCAAAAAAGGACGATCAAGGCAAAGAAGGGCGTCGTGAATGGCCCGGGTTTTCCGCCTCCGGGCCATTTCTTGCTTAAACTCACGCGGCTGAAAGGAGTCGCATCATCCGGGCCGCGCCCTGGTGGGTGGGGGCAAGCTCCAGGGTCCTGGTGAGGTCCGACAGGGCGGCGGACTTGTCCTTGGGGGCCGTGGCGATGCGGCAGAGGGCCCGGCGATAGTAGGCTTCGGGGTTTTGGGGGTCCAGGTTAACGGCCCGGTCGAAATCCTCAAGGGCGGCCTGGAAATCGCGGTTTCTGGCCCTGGCCATGCCCCGCCCGTAAGCGGCCCTTGGGTTTTTAGGGTCCTTTTTAAGGGCGCGGCCATAGCAGTCCTCCGCCTTTTTCGCAAGCGCCGGGTCTGTCCCGCCCTGGCTTTCCATGCTGGCCATAAGGCTGTCGGCCTCGGCAAGGCTTTCCTCCGCGCTTTTCCCGCAGCCGAAGAAAAACGCCGTAAGAAAAAAAACAGCAAGAACCGAAACAGCCGCGCGCATAGTTTGTTTCATGGCTTTTACCGGACCTTCATTACGATGGGGAGAAAAAGCAGCACGATTCCGGCTGCCAGGAAAAAGGCCACAAGAATGGGCGTGACGGCCTTCTGGACGTGCTTTTCAGGAGGCTCCACGCTCTCGTGCTGGCGGGTGCCGGACAGAAGGTCCGCAAGGCCGCTTTTGTCGCCGGACACGAGGTTCACCACAAGAAGCAGCCCCGCGCTCGCCACCACCAGGAGGATTCCCAGAAAGCGCAGGAAGAACGCGCCTCCCGACGGGGTCTCGCCCTTTTTGGTGCGGATTTCGATTCCCATGGCCTTCTGGCCCCAGGAACACTTGCCCTTGGCCGGAACCATCCACAGGGTGACCACGTAAATCAGGATGGCCGCCCCGCACAGGAAAAAGAAGGCGGCCCGCACGGCCTCCAGGTCGGTGGCCGGGCTTGACGGCAGGCCCAGCAACTGGGCGTAGTAGCTCTTGATAAGAAGGGCCGGAACCGTGAACAGGAGCAACACGCACAGGGTGGAAAAAAAGGTGTGGAGACCGGCCAGAATGCGGCGTCCGAAAGATGCCACGGGAAGTGACGGCTTCTTTTCCACCGCTTTTACAGGCGGCTTCTTTTCGGCTGCCCCGGCTGCGGGCTTGGGCTTTTCGGCAGCCGCCTGGGCCGGAGCTGCTGGTTTGGACGCAGGCTGGGCGGGTGGCCTGGCCTCTTTTTTTTCAACCGGCCTTACCGGGGCCTCCGGCTTTTCCGGCGTTCTTATGTTGTTGCAGTTGGGGCAGGTTCCAAGCCCGCCCGCCCCTGTTATGAGCGGGTCGTCCTCTCCCATGGCCTGATAGCCGCAGGTGGGGCAGGTGACGCTTTCGGCCCGTGACATGGCCACGGCCTGGCACAGGGCCCCCAGGGCAACAAGGCCCTCTTGCATCTTTTCCGCCGTGGCCCTGTCGAGGTTCCGCTTTATCTCGACAGGCGCGTTCGCCAGAAGGCGCTCCACGTCATTCAAATCCAGCTCGAAAAGCCGGCCAAGGTCTTCCTTCACCGTTTCCGGGTCATGGCCTTCGGCCATCTGGCCGTCCAGAATGAGCTTGTAAAGCTGTTGCTCCACCTTGTACCCTCCCCTTTTGTCCGTTCCTTTCCATCCTCAAGCGCCTTTCGGGCGATTTCAAGCGGGGACGGATTTTTGGGCCGGAAGTCTTATGGGTGTTTTGATTGAAAATGATTTCGCTTTTTGAATTTTTTGCAAGAAGGGTTCTAACCCAAACCTTGGAAAATGGCGAGAACTATCTGACCTGGCCAACGCCCCGATGGCCTGTCAGTCTGTTGAAAAAAGCGCGATGCGAAGCCTGGATATCAATTTGAACTTGGGCGATGAAGCGCTAAGGTTGGCGAACTGAAAAGGAGGGAGCGTACCCGCCCAAGAAATCGAAGAGCTCTTGGGCTAAATCAGGATGTTCGTACGTGACCGACTTAACAGCTTCGCCTGACACCGCGATTCGCGTTTTTCGAAAGCCTGCTATTGCGCGGGCCTTTCCTGCTCCCTGGTGCGCCTGTCCGCAGGCAGCATGACCCCTATGAGGTCGTCCCCGAAGGTCTCCTTCTGCCAGCGCCTGAGGGACGGAACGCTTTCAAGGTCTGAAGGCGTCCGCCTTGGCCTTGCGGCTATGTCGCGTATCTGGGCGTTGGTGAGCACGATGCTTGGGTCGAGCCCAAGGCTTCCTGCGGTCTTGTCCCGGAACTCCTTTAAAAGCACGGTGCGGGCCGCTGTTTTGGCGTCCGAGCGGGTTCGCGGGGTTTTCGGGTAAGAGGGAAGCCCGCTTTCCGGAAGCTCCAGGGCCTCGACTACGCATCGCACCAGAGCCGGGGCAAGATGGACCTGCTTGCCGGAAAGGCTTGCCACCCGCACCAGCCGGTCGGCGTCTTCGGGCTTGTGAAGGGCCACGGCCTCCACCGACCGGTCCGGGATCACCTTGAAGGGCGGGACGTCGCGGCGTCTGGCCTCCTCCTTGCGGAACCGAAGCACGTTTTCCAGGACCGCGAGGCTTCTTCCGTCCATGCGGCCCGCCCCCTTGAAGCGCAGAAAAAGGGGGCCTTCGTGGCCGGAGGGGCGCGCGCCGCTTAAGATGTCGCACTCCTCCTCCACCCAGGAGAGCCTTCCCAGGCCGAGAAGCTCGGAGGACAGGTCTGCATAGAGGTCGGACAGGTGGGCGGTATCGGAAACCGCGTAAAAGAGCATTTCGGGCGTCAAGGGCCTTTTTGTCCAGTTGCTCTTCTGGTGTTTCTTGGAAAGGTGGACCTTGAACCTTGCTGCCAGAATGCTGGCAAGGCCGGTTTCCTTGAGGCCCAGGAAACGGGCCGCCACCTGGGTGTCGAAAAGGTGCTTCACCCTTATTCCGTAATCCCGGAAAAGGCTCCGTATGTCGTAATCCGCGCCGTGAAAAACCTTTTTGATGGAGGGGTCGGCGAAAATGGGGCTTAACAGCGACAAATCGGCCCTTGAAAGGGGGTCAACTATGTAGTTGCGCCCGCTGGCCGTGATCTGGAGCAGGCAGACCCTTTCCCTGAAATGGTAAAGGCTGTCCGCCTCCACGTCCACCGCCACCAGGGGGGCGCTTTCCAGCACCCTCACCAGGGCCTCCACCTGGCCGGTGGTGTCCAGAAACTCGTAGTCGCAACCCGCCTGGGTTTCTTCCGCTTCTTTTGTTCTTGTTGCGTCGTACATTTTTCTTCCTTTTTTTCCAGCCTCTACAGACCATTTTTTAGGTCAAACTGTCAAGTCGCAAAGCTCAAATTTGAAGCGATAATCAGTAAAAGCCTCATTTTATTCGCGCAGCCTTCGTTTACCGCCCGCTTCACGTTATTCTCCTCCCTGCGTTCAAATGGCCCCAAGGAACGGCTTGACCGGAAAGGCTCGCTCTGATAAGAGCTAAAGGCTTTGGCCCAAAAAAGGAAAAGGGCCGCTTTGAGGGTTACAACAAAAAGGAGATTCACCGTGAACACGGTTGTGGTGGGCACCCAGTGGGGAGACGAAGGCAAAGGCAAGATTGTTGACATGCTGGCCGAAAAGGCCGACTGCGTGGTGCGCTTTCAGGGCGGCAACAACGCGGGCCACACCCTGGTGGTGAAGGGCAAGAAATTCATCTGCCACCTGATTCCGTCGGGCATTCTCCACGACAAGGCCTGCCTCATAGGAAACGGCGTGGTGGTGGACCCGGCTGTCCTTATAAAGGAGATGGACACCCTGATGGAAAACGGGGTGGCCGTGAATCCCCAAAATCTCATGATCTCCCTTGCGGCCCAGCTCATAATGCCCTACCACACGGCCATGGACCACGCCCGCGAGGCCCAGAAGGGCGGAACCGTCATCGGCACAACGGGCCGGGGCATCGGACCCTGCTACGAGGACAAGGCAGCCAGGAAGGGCGTACGGCTCATGGACCTTCTTGACCCGGACCTCTTCGCCCAGAGGGTCAAGGCCGCCTGCGCCGAGAAAAATTTCCTTCTCACCGGTTTTTTCGGCCAGAAGGCCGTGGACCCGGAGGAGATCATAGAAAGCTACCTGAAAATGGCCAAGCGCCTCGCGCCCCACGCGGCGGACGTTTCGGTGATGCTGGATAAGGCCGTGTCGGAGGGCAAAACCATTCTTTTCGAGGGAGCCCAGGGGACGCACCTGGACATCGACCATGGCACCTATCCCTATGTAACGTCCAGCAACACCGTGGCGGGAAACGCCGCAGCAGGAAGCGGCATAGGCCCCCGTCATCTTTCCGAAGTCCTGGGAATAGTGAAGGCCTACACCACCCGCGTGGGCGCGGGCCCCTTTCCCACCGAGCTCAACGACGAAACCGGAAACCGGCTCCAGGAAAAGGGCGCGGAGTTCGGGGCCACCACGGGCCGCCGCCGCCGCTGCGGCTGGCTGGACATGGTCCAGCTTCGCACCTCGGCCCGCTTGAACGGCCTCACAAGCCTCGGAATCACCAAGCTCGACGTCTTGTCCGGCGAAAAGGAAGTGAAAATCGCCGTGGCCTACAAGGACGGGGACAACACCGTTTCCAATTTTCCCCAGGACCTTTGCCTCATGGGCCGCTGCACCCCGGTTTACGAGACCCTTCCCGGCTGGGACGAGGACATTAGCCACGCCAAGAGCCTTTCGGAGCTTCCCGAAAACGCCCGGCGCTACGTGGCCCGCATGGCGGAGCTTTCGGGCGTGCCAGTAAAATTGGTTTCCGTAGGGCCGGGCCGGGAGCAGACGATAGCGGTATAGGTCCGCATTTCGGTTGGGTGGTTCCGAGCCGAAAGGTGAGGATTCACCCAACATTTTTTTCATATAAGCAGGAGCGTTATATAATTCCATTTTTTATGGGGGTAGTTGACCAATTCCGTCATTCCGGCGAAAGCCGGAATCCAGTTTTTTTGCCTTTTTCGGCCTTTTCCTGGACCCCGGCTTCCGCCGGGGTGACGAACGTTCCCCCTCCATAAAACGGAACTAAACCTTGCTCCCCATAATAAGCGGAAGATGTTTTAACCCCAACACCTGAAGTTTTTTGGAA
>JACRLG010000018.1 GCA_016235345.1 Deltaproteobacteria bacterium
AAAGGTCCGTGAGGAACTTCGGCCTGGTTTCCCGCACCCGGTTTGCTATGCGGCAATATACGTTTATGGTGTCGGCCAAAGATTTTGCGTCTATCTGCCGGAACCCCTCCTCAACCGCGCCGCTTAAAAACTCGTCGTCGAACTCGTCCGCAAGCTCCGCGCTTTTGCGCATGGTGCGGATGTGGGCGTTTCCGAGGCTCGGTTTTTCCCGCAGGCGCTGGCTGAAAAGCTCCGGGTTTTCCCGCAGAAGCTCGATCCGGGCCGTTAGGCGGGCTTCCATCAGTTCGGTGAAAGCCATGCGGGTTTTCCACAGGAGATTCGGATCGATGGAACTGCCGATCTGGCCGAATTTTTTAATCAATAGCGTGGTGAGTTCGGGCCTGCCCGGAGGCCCCAGAAGGGCCGAGCCGGTGTGAATTTTTCTCACCACCTCGAAAAGCTGGTTGAGAAGCTCCCCCACGGCCTTTCCGTCAATGTCGTTGGTCAGAGACAAAAGGATTTCCGTTAAGATGTCGGCTGCCAGGGTATTGGCCTTTCCTAGGCTCTGGCCCGCCACCGCCACTATGAGGTTGACGATTCCGGGCCCAAGGCCCATCAGGCACACCATCTTAGCAGGGTGCTTCATGAGGGTGTCGGTTAAAGCCCCTGCAAGGGCCGCTATGTCTGCGGTGCTCTTGAAGTAGAAGTCGTCAAGCTCGCCGAAATCCGTCTTTTCGATCATCGCCACAAGGGCGGGAATCAGCCGGTCCGAAAGAAAGGTGGGGTTGGTCTCGTGGACCTCGTTCACCATCCGGGCGCAGGTGGTGAGCATCTCGCCCACCGAGGCGTAATTGAGGCCGCCCAGCACCGTTCCCACGAGTTGTTCCCGCTCTCCGGCGGGCAGGTCGTCCACGGCGCTGAAAAAGCCGCTCATGGCCTCAGCCGCAGCGTTTAGTATAACCGGGGTGTTTTGGGCCAGGAGCCGCACCAGTTCCTTGTCGGACAGCACCGAACTCAAGGGCTCGGCGGAACCGATGTTGGCGGGGCAGGTGGCGGCCTTGTTGATGGTTCTTGCAACTGGCCTCGCCACCATACGCTTCCAGGACGTATCCCCGGCCCAGCGCCTCAGGAGCCTGGGCAGCAGGGTTCCCGAAAGCTCCAGGACCTCCCTCGACGCCCCCACCCTGGCCGCCAGTTTTTCGGCCAGCACTGCCAGCCCGTTGACGGGCGATTCTTTCGCTTTAAGTGTCACTGGTCTCTCCGTATACTTGTGGTGATCATTTTTATGGATGCCCGCTGAATGTCTCGATGCCGGTCACGCCGTTAACAACCCGTAAGCCTGGATAAAAACGATGAAATGCAAGGCGCGCGAGCGAGTGGCGAGGGAGCGTACGCTTTTGTACGTGACCGAGCCTCGAGGCGAAGCGCAACGCAGCAGTTCGCGTTTTTATCCGGGCTTACCTGTCGGTTACAAAGGGGCACCTCCGGCAAAGCCTGTTGGCCGGGTTCTGGTGCTCCCGCAGATAGGCAAGCAGGATTTCGGAAAAAACATCCATCTGCTCCCTGGTGGAGATGGTTTCGGGAAAAAGCATGGCCTGGTAGACGATGCCGTTGAAAAACACCATGATCAACTGGGCGATTTCCTTGGGGATGGAAAGGTACTGCTGCATGTTTGAAAGGTAGAACTCGCTCCAGCGGTTTACGAGCCTCTTCGCCTCCTCGGTTCGCGTGTTGCGCAGAAAATCCAGAGACACCAGAAGAAGCCTCTTGAAGTGGGCCTCGGAGTCCACGAAGTAGCTGAAAAAAATTCTGAGCCTTTCCTCGAAGGAGCCGGTGTCCGCCATTCGCCTTGTTGCCTCGGCCACGTCTTTCGACCCCTTGTGAATCAGCATCTGCTCCAGTATCGCCTGCTTGCTGGGGAAATAGTGGTAGAGGGCCCCGGTGGAGACGTCCAGCTCCTTGGCGATGTCGCGCAAGGTGACGCTAACGAAGCCCTTTTCCGCGAAAAGGTCGAAGCACCGGTCCAGGAGAAGCTCTCGATGCAAATTATGATCCACAATCTTCGGCATACCTGGCTTTCTGAGATCGTCGGATGCTGCGTCAGGCGTCGAGAGTTCGTTCAGTCACGTACAAAAGCGTACGCTCCTTCACGCCCTTCTTGCCTTCCTTGCCTGCGGCGATCTCAGAAAGCCAGGGCGTCTAGGCTTGCGATGAAATCGCCACCTGATTTTTTGAAATCGCCGGATGCTGTGTCAGGCTTCGCCCGCCCTCACCACGGCCCACATCCTCCGGGTGAGGGTTTCCGATCAGGAATTAAAACCCTTAACCCTTGGAGTTCAGGTGCCTGCCCAGGCGGCGGCCAAGGGCCAGCAGGGTGAGCGAGGGCGGCAGGCCCCAGGCTTCGGGGATCACGGCGCAGTCGCACACGTAAAGGTTCTTGATCTTCGTTTCTAGGTTCGAGTCCACCACCTCGCCGATCTTGGCGGTTCCGCCCGGGTGGGCCGCCACGTACCAGCTTTTGAAAAGGTTGGTGGCTCCGGCGTTTTTCAAAATCCCCTTGGCGCGCTCATAACCTTTGAGGAGGCTTTGCTTGTCCGAGTCCTTAAGGCTCTTCCGAACGCCTCCCGAGTTGGTGAGACGCCCGCCCAGGCTGTCTTTGGCTTTCACCATGATGGCAAGGGTGCGGCTGTGGACGTGCAGGCGGTCGAAGCGGCCAACCTCAGCGGCGAATGCCTGATAGAGCACCTGGGGCACCGTCATGTCGGTCATGAGGTATCCCTCGTCCGAAATGTGAGCTCCGGCGGCCATGGGGAACTCCTTGCCGCCCATCTTTTCCGGGACCGTGCCGTAAACGCAGATGAGGGGATCGTAGAAGAAGTTGTCTCCGCAGTTGGTTATGCCGGAGGCGCGCAGCACCACGGGGGTTCCGATGCCGCCAGCCGAGAGGACCACTATGGGCGCGAAGGCCTGGTGTTCCGCCCATTTGTGGGAAAAGACGACTCCCTGGGCCGAGGTGCCGTTGGAGATCACCCGGCTCACGCGGGCGTTGGCGGTGAATGTCGCGCCTGCGGCCACGGCCTCGTCGATCCAGAAGCGGCTGGTCCACTTGGCCCCGTAAGGGCAGCCCAGGTTGCACTTGTCGCAGTTTGCGCGGCACTTGTCCTGGAAGCAGTACTTGTCGAGCTTGTTCCAGTTGTAGCCAAGGGACCGGGCCGACTCCATGATGCGTTTCGCCATGGGCCCCATGAGATGATCGGAAAGCGGGGCGATGGGAAGCTCAGCGCGCACTTCGGCCACATCGTCCTTCAAGTCCACGCCGTATTTTTTGAAGGTGTCATAGGGGGGATCGAAGGCCGTGCCGTAGTAGAACACCGACGAGCCGCCGTTGGTGATTCCCCGCACCATGGCAAGACCGCCGTAGGTGAAGAGCGTGCCCTTTCCGGGCATTCCGATGAGCGCCCCGGCCTGGGCGATGGTGCCCTTTAGCGGGTCGTTGGGCCCCCATTCCAGGATGAGGACCTTTTTGCCTGCCTTGGCGAGATCGCGGGCCACCGAAGCCCCGCCGGGGCCTGAGCCCACCACTATGGCGTCGTAGGTGCTGTTTTGCTGCATTGGTTTTTGTCCTTTCGATGGCTCTTGCCGGTGATGGTGAGGTTATGAAAAGGTTCCGGCCCGCAGGCTGAAAGGCCGGAAAATTATACGGTATTTATTCCGAACGTGCGGTTTAAAAAAACGGCGCGTTTTGACACTCGGCAAATTTTATTGCAAACCTGATGCCACACTGCGTCAGAATTCGAGTCAAAGCCCTGTCAACTGGTGGCCTTTATTCCGAACAACCGGTTGAAAAAGGCTTTTTGGCAGGAAAAATTTTTCAGGAATGAGGTTCTGTTCCGGTAAGGCCCGTGCGCCCAGTTCAGATGAAACCCGGAAATTGGATCGAAAAGACCCAATTTGGCCGGGTAATGCGCCCAATTTGGGTAAAAAATGACTCAAATTGTCCCGCGCCGGCTTTCGGAGGGATGTTTTTGGCCCCAAAATTTTCGAAGCTGTCGGCCAAATGTCCCGCAGTGCTCGAATTTTTTGATAAGTCTCTTGAAATACGGTTAAAAGGCGAGCTCTCAAAAAAAACTTGACGGGCGTAAAATTTTGATTCAATGTTGGATGGACGTCCAACCAATGCGAATCAATAAACTTTTCATGGAGGAAAAAACCGACCGCATCATGCAGGCCGTTGCAGGAGTATTGTCCGAAAAGGGCTACCAGGGGGCCACCATCACAGAGATCGCGGCCAAGGCGGGCGTGAGCCGGGGACTTCTCCATTACTACTTCAAAAACAAGGAGGAAATGCTCTCCCGCGTGATCCGCCACAACATGGACGGCATCTTTCAAAACATGCAGGAGTGCTTTTCCGGTGCCAGCGACGCGGACGAGCTTGCCGACGGCCTGACCTCGTCCATGCGCGCCATACTGGAAGGCGACCCGCAGTTTTTCCGGCTCTTTCTGGAAAGCTGGACCCTTTCCCGGCAGGGGCCCGTGGCCGAGGAACTCCTGAAGGACATTCACACACGTTTCCGGGAGGCCGTAAGCACCGGCCTTCTTGAAATGGCCGACAGAATGGCCCCCGGCCCGGACTATCGCTTCGACGGTCTGGCCGCCATCCTCACCGCCCTGGTGGACGGCCTGGGAATGCAGATGGCCATCGATGTGGGCCTTTCAGGGGACGAGAAGGTCTGGAAGTCATGCAGGGAAGCCATAAGGGGTCTTGTGGCCTCGCACATTCCTTTCGGTGGGAAAACCTGGCAGCCTGTCTAAAAACGCGAACTGCTGTGTCAGGCTTCGCGGGCGTCGTACTCACGTGCATAAAGCACGCTCCGCCGCCGCCCGTTTGCCTTCCTTGCATTTCATGGTTTTTATCCAGGCTTCGTATCGAAACTATTTCAACGGACTTTCAGCGCAGCGCATTTTACGGCCCCGCCCGCCACGTAAGGGCGCGGCCATGAAGGTTTTGAAATCAACTTCTCAGATATTTCGGAGGAAAAATGGGAAAAATTGTCGCTGTCACCGGAGTCAACAGCTACTTCGCGTCCACCATCCTGCCCAGGCTCCAGGCCGACCCGGAGGTGGAAAGCATAATAGGCATCGACGTCACCCCCTGGAAGGGCGGCTTCGACAAGGTGAGGTTTTTCAAGGAGGACATAAGAAGCCAAAAGATCGCGGACATCCTGAAAGGCGTGGACACCGTCTATCATCTGGCCTTCGTGGTGGGCGAGATAAAAGACAAGGAAAAGACCTTCGACATCAACATCAACGGCTCGAAGAACGTGTTTTCGGCCTGCGCGAAAAACAGGGTGCGAAAGGTGATCTACACCTCCAGCATGACGGTTTACGGCGCGCACAAGAATAACCCACTGGGCTTCACCGAGGAATCGCCCCTGGCCAAGAACGCCGACAATTACTACAACTCCAGCAAGGTGGACGTTGAAAACTTCGTAACGGACTTTTTCAAAAGCCACCCGGACATCATCCTCACCGTTATCCGCGCGGGCCTTCTCTGCGGGCCGAAGATCAACAACATGTTCTCGAAGCTCTGGGAGATGAAGGTGACCTCGCTTCCCCTTGGGCGGGAATCCTACAACCAGTTCATTCACGAGGACGACCTTGGCGAGGCCCTCTACCTCGCCTACACCAAGGACATTCCAGGAATCTACAACGTCACCGCCGACGACGCCGTGGCCACAAGGTGGTGCTTCACCAAATCCGGGGCCTTGATCATCCCGCTTCCCACGCCCGTTCTGCGCCTGGTGGCCAACCTCGCCTTCATGATCGGGCTTTTCCCCGCCTCCGGCGGCTGGGCCAGCGTATCCGAGTACACCATTTTCGGGCTTTCCGAAAAATTCAAGGCGGCCACGGGCTGGAAGCCCAGGTACAGCTCCGAAGAGACCTTTCTGAGCTATCTTGCCTCCCGCAAGCGCGACGCCAAAGACAACTTCATCCAGGCCACCCTTTCCTGGGTTTTTAAAAGCGGCGTGCGCATCAAGCCCACAATGGCAGTGCTGAACATTTTCCGGCTGGGCAAGGTGCCGAAAGTGCGGGAGATGATCCCCTGGATGAAGCACGAGAAAAATTCCATGACCTACCTGCCCATAAATAAATCCCTTGGACAGGTGGCCAACGAGGCAATGCCCGCCCAGGTGGTGCACGACTTCATAGACAGGGCAAAAATCCACGTCATCATGGACACCTGCGGCTGTCGACTTGCCGGGAAGTGCGAGCATTTCACCGCGAGTGTGGGCTGCCTTTTCATGGGCGACACGGCCCTCAAGATGCCCCACGGCGTTTCCCGCAGGGTGACCAAAGAGGAGGCACACAGGCACGTTGACAGGGCCGTGGAGGTGGGGCTTGTTCCCATGACCGGCAAGGTCAGGGTGGACAACTTCATCTTCCTGACGCCGGACGAGTCCAGGCTTTTGAGCGTCTGCTTCTGCTGCCCCTGCTGCTGCATGATGACCGCCTTTCAGCACATTCCGGGCGATTACCTGGATGGCATAATGCCCCGGATAGAGGGCCTGGAAATAAGGGTGACCGAAAAGTGCGTGGGCTGCGGCAAATGCCTTGAAACCTGCGGCTTCAAAGCCATCTCCATCGTGAACGGACGGGCCGTGCACGACGACCACTGCCGGGGATGCGGGCGCTGTGAAAGAACCTGCCCCAACGGGGCCGTATCCATAACCATCGCCAACAAAAACTACATAAAGGACGTCGAAAACCGGATTTCATCTTACGTTGATTTTGAATGAACAGCCGGACGGAGGGACTTTTCCGATGGGATGGATTCTGCTCTTTTTACTCGCCGTTGCGGTCCTCGTGTTCTGGATGTGGATCGAGCGCTGGCATCTTCTGCTGCCTTCCACGATTCCGGCCCTGAAATGGATGGGCATCCGCCGGGTGCTTTCGCCGGAGAGCGTGAACGCCATTTTTTACGGGCGCTGGATCGAGACCTACTTAAAGTTTCTGAGCAGGTTTTTCATGAACAATCCAAGGCGCGCAAAGTGGCTGGAGGAGACCTACCACGGCAAGGTGCTCACGCCGGAGCTGGCCAAGGCCGTCATAAACTGCGACAGGGACATCCCCCTGCAGGACCTGGGGGAGAAGATCATCCCATATTCACGAGCAAGGGACATCGTGCTGTCGGCATCCAAGGACATCGTGCTTACCTCCTGCGGCTGCAAGACCCGCTCGGACCACTCCTGCAAAAAGGTGGCCCCGCCTTACCGGACCTGCATGCTGATAGGAAGCCCCCTCACCGATTACCTTCTGGAGCACAAGCCTTTGCACAGCCAGCGGATAAGCCAGGCGGAGGCCCTCACTCGCCTTTCGGAGTTCCACGAAATGGGGCTGGTTCACAACGCTTTCTTCAAGGACTGCCTGAAGGATCAGTTCTACGTCATCTGCAACTGCTGCGAATGCTGCTGCCTGGGCTTCGAGAGCATGAGACACGGAATAAGGCAGCTTGCGCCATCCGGGTACGCGTGTGTCGTTGACCCGGAAAAATGCGCCGCCTGCGGCAAATGCGTGACTCGGTGCATGTTCGGCGCAAGCACACTGGACGGGAAGGCGGCGGTTTCGTGGGAAAAGTGCATGGGCTGCGGGGTCTGCGTTTCCACCTGCCCGTCGGGCGCGCGCTCCCTGGTTCTGGATGAAAAAAAGGGCCTGCCCATGGACGTAAGAAAACTCGCCTGATTCATGGAGAACCGGCAGGGACAGTTTTTGCGTCCCGCATGATTTCAGTTGGAAAACCGATGGCGTCCCGGGTTTTCCGGCCACGTCCCTTATGTGGGGCAATGACCGGCAAGGCCCCCGGACGCCATTGATTTTATTTAACCGTTGAGCACGTCGACAAGGCCCTCTGCGCCGATAATTTTCTTGAAACATTGAGCCCGAAGGGGCAAATATTCCAAGGAGGGCAGGGGGCCGCCCTTTGGGATGCAGCCCTTTCAACAAACCGGTTTCATAAAGGATATCGCGGCCTTTTGGCTATTCATAAACTGTTTCGACCGGCTCCCCCCACAGATAATCTTCCCCGGTGTCCCGGCCATGCTGAAAGATTTGTTTTTCCGTTCGTAATTTAGTATGAATTGAAGAGTGAATCGATTCCCTCAAAGACAACGCATCATTTTTATTTGTGGCCCTTAACAATTTTCAGCTTGTCCGTGAAATGAACAGGGAACTTTCACCCTGGGAGCGCGGGCGTCCCGCCCGCATTGGACGGCAAAAGCGGGCGGGACGCCCGCGCTCCCAGGAAAAACCGCATTGCTGCGAATAGTTCAGAGCCACGTTTTTATTTGTGGCTTTATACTATTCTCAGCACGTCGAGCCGATTTTTCCCTCACCCTGGCCCTCTCCCAGAGGGAGAATTGAGTTCCTATAGATAACCCTACCCTCGCCCTCTGGGAGAGGGGGGCCGAAGGCCGGGTGAGGGCGCTTGACCGAGCTGTAAAAAGTTCATAGCCACGTTTTTATTTCAGTCGGCATCCTCCACGAAAAGCGTTTCAAGCGGGGTGAACGATGCTTTGCAGCGGCTGCAGCCAGTGGACTTTGAAGGCGGACGAGCTTTACTGCGGCCATTGCCGCAAGATGTTCATGGAGCTGGACGCCCTGCCGCCTTCCATCGAGCTTGTTTCGGGCATAGCGCTTTCCAGGCAATGCGTTCTCAAGAACGTCACCTCCCATGACATCACGTTGTCCGTGGACACAGGCGAGAGCGCCCCCTACCTGTCCTTCGATTCGGCTTCCACTATAAACCTTCCTGCCAATGAATCGAAAACCGTCCATTTCGTGCTCAACGACTCGCTTTTTCCCGAGTCTGTCAGCCGCCGGGAATTTACCTATTTTTTCAGGGTCAACAACAACCCGAAAAAGACCAGGGCAGTGAAGGTGGTGGTTCAAAAAGGCCCCAGGCCGGAACTTGTCCCCGCTTTTCTCGATTTCGGGCGTATGGCGGCAAACGAGGGCGAGACTGTCCTCAAGGTGGCGGTGAAAAACGCGGGAAACGCCCCCCTGGTGCTTCGCGGGGTGGAGCCTTCCGAAAGGACGGCCCTGAAGGTGAAGGACAATCTCGCTCCGCCCGTCAGCCTTGCGCCAGGAAAGGAGCTTTCAATAGCCCTGGCCTGGGATTCCGGGCTTGTTCCGGGCGAGGCCGAAGGGGGCGAAACGGGCTTTTTCTTTTATTTCGAGGGATTCGACAAGCCGGTGTTTCTTCCGGCCAAAGGCGGCATCGTGAACCTTTCCCTTGAAGCCGAGCCAGCCGCCGTTGTCATTCCCGAAGCCTTCGCCAGGCGCTCGTTTCCTGCAAAGGTGGCCATTACAAACACCGGAAACGCCGACGTTACGATTCACTCCCTGGAAACGGACCAGCCCTGGCTTACGGTGGCCCGCCAGAGCCGCACAGTCACCCTTTTGTGCAGGGAAACGCTTGAGGCGGGCGAAAGGCCGGATTACAGAAGTTTTTTCGACAAATACGAATTCACGGTGATGGTGAAGCCCGAAGGCCTTCCAGAAGGGCCGGCAAGGGGCCGGGTGACCGCCCTTGCCGATCACGTGTCCCTATCGGTTGAAATCCCCGTTGACATCAACGTGGTCACCCCCTTGAAGTGCCCTCATTTCATAGGCATCGATTTCGGGACCACCAATTCCGTGGTGGCGGTGTACGATCCGGACAGGGGCGAAGCCGTGTGCATAGCCCCCGACGAGGGCGGCGGGCCTTCCGACGCCCTCATCCCCAGCGTTCTCGTGTTTCGGGGAAGCCCGGACAACTACATCATCGGCAGGCAGGCTGTGCAGGAGGCGGTTGTCCATCCCGAATCGAGCGCGCATTCCATTAAAAGGATAATGGGCGCCAAGACCGAATGGCCCTTTTTCGGCAGGAACTTCAAGCCGGAGGAGCTGGCCTCCCGCATATTGCGGCGGCTTCTGGACTACGCCGAAGACGCCCACATAAAAATGGCCGGGGCATATTACGACATGCAAAAGGCCATAGTCACGGTTCCTGTCAAGTTCGAGCACCGGGAGATTCAGGCCATACTGAACGCCTGCGACGGCTGCGGCCTGGAAACCCGCCAGGACGTGGCCCGGAGGCTGGACGGCCTTTTGAAGGACAAGCTGGGCATAGAGGCCCGCACCGGCATAATCCTGGACGAGCCGTCGGCTGCGGCCTTCTATTACGTGCCCAAGCTGGCCAGGAGCGGCGGGGACCTGGCGGAGCGCCTCAAAAGGGGCGAGCGGGTCAACTTCGTTGTGGTTGACTACGGCGGCGGAACCCTGGACGTGGTGGTGATTTGCGCCAGTCGTCTTCAAAAGGGCGGCTGGTTCATAGAGGCCCTTGGCCACGACGGGGACAACGACATAGGCGGAGACGCCATAGATTACAGGATATTCAAGAGGGTGCTCCCTGAGTGCGCCGAGGAGTTCCCGGACATGGACCCCACCCTCATCTCCGACAGGTACGAGGATATCCTAAAGCGCAAGGAGCGCGGCAACTGGGACGAGACAGGGTCCTGGGCCAGGGTGCTGGCGGCAAGGGCCGCATGGAAGAACGCGGCGGAAAGCGCCAAGATCGCCCTTTCCAATAGCGGCGAGGCCCAGTTCAACATAGACGGCGGCTACATACTGCGCATGAACGGCAACGAGGCCGTGGCCGCAGCCGGAAGGAATTTCAGGTTCAACATAAGGCGCACGGATTTCGAGGGATGGATCTCTGACGTTCTCATGAGGATGGAGGAGGTCATCAGAAGCGCGGTCCACCTTTCGGACTTGAAGCCCCAAGACATCCACTACATCCTTCACACGGGCCGTTCCAGCCTCATGAAATCGGCCAGGAGCCGGGTGAGCGAAATTTTCCCCACCATTCCCCCAGGTAACGACATCCTGGAGGAGCACGAACTGAAGTTCTGTGTGGCCAAGGGCGCTGTGATGTACGGCGCGCAGTTCACCGGAACCGCCAACGTCAGCCGGGGCGTCTATCTCAGCAAGGCCAAGGGCAGGAAGCTTCCGCACGGCTACGGCGTCTGCGCCGACGACTCCCTGTTCGGAGAGGTCTACGTGCCCATCGTGCCCATAAATTCCATCTATCCGAACAAATACCAGCACAAATTCGAGGACATGATTCTGAGCGACACCCGCGTGATCAAGTTTTTCCGGTCCTCCCTTCCGGGCGAGGCGGAAAACGACAACGTGCTCATAAGGGGCAACAGGCATTTGAAGCACATAGCCACGGTTTCCATACCCACCGGGCATGATCCCGAAACCGGTGACGCGCTTTCGGTGGAGTTCGACATCGACGAAAACAAGATGTACACGGTCCGTGTGAACGGAAGCGTGATTCCCTTGGAAACGGAGCGTTTCGAGGATGTTGACAGGTGGATTGCATAGCCCGGATCGATCGGGCCAGTCTCTTTCCCGCTGGCTGGAAAAGGGCCTGGCCCGCGACCGGCTCATAGTTGACTGGTCGGGCAGGGCCTTTTCCGCCATGCTCCTTCGCGGCGGGGGAAGGCCCGAACCCTGCGTTTTCGATATAAACGGAGCCCTGTGGCGCTTCGTGTCGTCGCACTTTCACGTCTCCGAAAAGGAATTCGCGGAATCGGGGGATCTGTCACTTCAAAAACTGGCCGCAGCCTCGGCCCATCTGCCCGAAACTGCGGCTAACGCCTTAAAGGACATGGAATGGCTTGCCGCCTGGGACGCGGATTCGAAAAGCCTTGACATGCCTCACCGTGACCCCTTGCTGCTTTTGTCCCTCCTGGAATCTTCCGGGGCGGATGACTCCGGATCAAGGGCAATGGAACATTTCATCGGCGCTCTTTTTGCCTTCGCGGCAAAGCCCCTTTTCGCCTTTCTGCACAGAAACGACGTGCATAGAGAAGGGCTCGACGTGGCGGTGATAGTCCCGGCTCACGCGGGATTCCGCGAGCGTTCGGCGATGGCCGCGTTTTTCTCCGGCTTGCGGTTCGGAAGGGTGACAGTTCTGGACGACGCCACTGCCCTTGCCATGAACTTCGCCCACTTTGCCGGGGAAGGCGAAACCGAAAGGGTGCTTGTTCTGACCGGCCACGAGGACGCCCTGATTGCGAGGGTGGTGGGATTTTCCTTCGGGAAAAACCGCCTTGAAGCGGGCATAATGAGTTCCGGCGCATTTCCGGGCCTGGGAACAAGGGCCTTCATCGACGCCCTGGCCCGGTCCCTGGAAAAAAGGGCGGGGCAGGGCGAAATCATCGACAGGACGCGGCTCGACAACGCCTTTTTCGCCCTGGGCTGCGGCGCGTCGTCGCCGATGGTGTCCGAAACATCGGGCCTTGGCCTCACCCACGGCCTCCTGCAGGAGATGCTTTCCGGGGAAACCCTGTCCCGGTGGATGGGCGAGGCTTCCGGGAAGGTATCGGATTTCGCGGGAAGCGCCCGATTTGGGTCGGTTGTGACCCACAATGGGATATTCATGACCCCCTGCCTTGGCCGGGCCGTGCTTTCCGGGGCGGGCCTTCCTGAGCCCTACAGGGTGCGCTCCATAGTGTGCGGGGAAAGGGCCACGGCGGGGGTCATGCGAATGCTCCGCCTTAAGGAAAGGGAGCCGGACCTCGATCTTTGCGTGGCCCATCGCCTTGGAATAAGCGTCGAAAACGGCCACGGCGGGGTTCTGCCGGTGGTCCCGGCACGCCTGATGCCGATGGGACCGGGCCAGGACCTTGTGATCCACCGGAGCCTTGAAGGACTGCCCGATCCCGGCAGGGCCTTCGGCCTCAAGGTTCTCTGGGGGGAGCATCCGGTGGCGGCCTTGAATCCAGTGCTCGCCCGCCTTTTCTTTCCGCCTTCACCCGCCATCGACCAAAACGGATACTTTGCGGGCCTGTCGTTTCATCTTAAGGGCGGCGTGACCGGCGTGACCGGAACCGTGGGGGGCGTTTTGGGAACAGGCAGGGAGGCAAGCGCGCCCCTCCTGTTTCCCTAAAAAGCAGGATCGCTTTGTAAGCCTCTGTTTTCACAAACGTTACGGAGTGAAACGAAAATGAAAAAGCAGCTTTTCATATTCGCGTGGGTTCTGGCGCTTTCCCCCGTTTTTTTCGTTCCGCGCGGTTTCTGCATTGACTGCGGGCAGATTTCCGGCTTGCTGGACCGGGAATTCGCCGCCCAAAGCGTGGTGAATGGCGATCTTGAAAAATGCAGGTTGGAAATAATCGCCAGCATCAAAGACGCCAGGTTCAGTGACTGCTGGGGAAAAAGCGCCGGGCCGGATGACGAGTACGCCAGTGTTCTTGGGGACAACGTCGCCCAGCACGTTATCAGCGTGATCCATGACAAGGCGATCAAGCAGGCTGTTCTCAAATTCGCCCAGGAGATACAGGCGGGCTTTTATGGCGGCAACAACATGGAGGCGTTCAAAAAATTTTCCGCAGGATTCACCGAGAGTTTTTTTAACCGGCTGGAAGGCGACAAGGCGCTGAAGGAACGGATTTATTCAAAGACCCTGTGCAATGATGACAAATGCCGTTACTGGCTCGGCAGGCAGGAAGGGCTTCCACCCGAAGAGTACAAAAAGAGAATGGATGAATTCACGGCCATCCTGGCCGGAATTTCCACGGCAAAGGCGGAAGCCTCGGCGGTCTCCTCCGCCCAGGCGGCCCCAGCCGCCCTTACGGCAACAGCACCGGCGGTTGCGGTGAATGCCGGAACAGGACCTAAGAGCGAAGCCCCGGCAGGCCGGACTGGAATGCCTTTTCCCGTGCTCCTGGCCGCAGTTGCGGCTTTTCTTTTAGTTGCGGCGGCGGCTGGTTTCCTTGTGTGGCGCAGAAAAACGGACCGGAATTTCAGGAGAAATTCGAGGGCGGAAAGGCGCGTGGGGAAAAGCGTCTTTCCCAGGTCCTCCGGGCGGGAAAATGCCGACGTCGTCCAGGGGGCCGTTCCCCCTCCGCCCGTCGCCGCCATTGCGCCGGAACCGGCTCAGTCCGTGGCGCAACAGCCGACGTGGACCAAAAACCAGGAGGCCGACCTAAACGAGAGGCTTGACGGGCTTTATGCCGAAATCGTTCAACTCAGGGCCTTCGCGGAGGCGGAAAGGAGCGCGGCGGCCCGCGAGGCGTCTTCTGTATCGGGCAGGCTCGAAGCCCTGGTTTCAAGGTCCAGGGAAGACTTCCATAATTCCCAGAAGAGCTTCTTCAAGGTCCGCGCCAAGTCCTTTTTCGAGAAAAACCGGGCGCTTTACGAGGTGGTGGTGAACGAGGTCCAGTCCCGCGACAGGGAGCTTTACCGAAAGCTCATAAGCGAGTTGCCAGAGCTTTTGGCGGAAAGCGGCGCGGTTGCCGCCTCCTTCGCGGACGCATCCGCCGCACTGGCCGTCTACCAGTCGAACGTGGCGGTGCTGGAGGCCATCATAAGGGCCCTTAAAGAGGAGGACAGGGCGGCCACCCCCAACACGCCTGAGAGGTATCATCTCATCAACACCTTTCTCAACCAGATGGACGTTTTCCAGTATTCCGGCCAGATTCCGGTGATAGCCGGGTTCAAGCCCGAAAAATGGGTGCGCGAATCCTTCCTGGGCGTGGCTGACCTTGTGATAAAGGAGCACCAGCGGCTTTCGCCCGGTCAGGACGCCCCAAATCTTTCAAGGGCCTTGTGGCTGGCGCTGGAAGTCCTTTCCAGGGCGGGAGTGGAGACGGAAACCATAGTTCTTTGCGAGACCCGCTTCGATTCCAAAAATCACGTGGTGCGCTCCACCGTCAACCGGACCGACCTGCCCGATGGGGTCATAACCGACGTCGTGCGCAACGGCTTTTTCCACAAGGACGGGCGAAGCATCCAGCAGGCCGAGGTGATAGTCAACAGGTCAAGGGCATAGAGCCAGCGCGTTGCAGATCGCGGGCAGGCCGGACAGGGGCGTTTTCCGCATGGACAGGAACGGTTTGAAGCGATTTTTTGAAGGGCTGGGGCCGGAGGACGGGCCGTCCTTAAGCCTCGCCATCGCAGACAAGCCCCAGGTGGCCTTCAAGGGGGAGGGCTTAAGCCTTTTCGAGAGCAGGGTCACCCTGTACGATTTCGGCCTTGTAAGCGCCAGGGGCGTGGTCAGCCGTGAAATCGAGGTGGAAAACCTGGGCGACGGCCCAGTCGCTTTAGGGATTTCCTTTTCCCACGCCTGCTTCGGGCTCTCCTTCGCCGGAAAGGAAAGCGGCGGGGTGGTCATAGGGCCGGAGGATTCCGCCAGAATCGCACTGGTATTCCGGGCTGACGGAACCGAGGGCAAAAACACGGCCCAGGCCATGTTCAAGGCCAAGAACTCCAAGGGCGCGCTGGCGGCCTTTCCGGTGCTGCTGGCGGCTGACGCCCGCAGGGATTACGCATCGGCCCGCTTCGGGTACAACGGTTCGGAGGCCCCCCATGTCCACGAATTTCGCATAAGGCCCGCCATGCTTCATTTTCCGGAGGCCCTGGCCTTCCGGCTCGACATGGAAAGCAACGGCCCCAGGCCCTTTCAGGCCAGCTTCTCGTCAAGCTCCGCCCTGCTTCGCATGGGGCTTGACGGGGCTCGAAACGAAGGGGGCGATCTTTTCGTGGAACTGCCTCCCGGAGCCTCCGGGAGCGTTTTCATAGAGCCAGCGCTTCCGACGGCCCTTGCGGGAGGAGGCGTCACGGAACTGAGGGTCCTTTGCTCCACCAACCACGTGCTGGAAATATTCAGGAGCTTTTACCTGGATTTCAAGATAATCAGGGAAAGCGACGAGGCCTTCGTCACCTTTGACGTCAACGGCCTGGGGCCGTCAGCCGAACGCGAAATGGAGCTTCCACTTGCCGACGCCTTAATGGGGTCGGTTCTGGCCGTAAAGACCACCCTTGTGAACTGGGGCGCAAAAGACGCCCCGGTCTCATGCGAAAGCGGGTCCGGCTGCGCTGAGCTTGAAGGCTCGGTCACCGTTCCCGGTTTTTCCGGTGACAGGCCGGGCAGGGCGAGGGTTGAAATCAAACTCGATACCGTTAGCCTGGACGAGGGCGTCCACAGGATTCCCGTCTTTTTCAAAATCCCAGGCAAAATTCCCGGCCAGGCTGAAAACGGCCTGACCCTTTTCGTGAACTTGAGGGTTTTTTCCATACGCCTGAATCCCGAAATGCTCGATTTCGGAGTGGTGAACGCCGGTGAATCATCGACTTTACGCCTTTCCATAAGGGCCAGCGAGCCCGGAATAGATATCACGGGGCTGGCGGCCCTTCCCGTTCAGGGGCTCGCAGGCCAGATCGAGGCCAAAATCGGCCCGGACGGCCTTTTGACCGCCACCCTTGGGGAGCCTGAAAATTTCCGCGAGAGAAAGCCTTTCCTCGACGGCCCCGGAATAACGCTGGATCAGCCCGAATGGTCATTTCAGAAAGATGTCAGGGTCCGGTTTTCGCGCACGGCTCCAAGGCTCTACCTCAAAAAAAGCCACATCGATCTGGGAAGCCTCCTGGAAGGGGAGGAGGCCTTTTTCGACCTTGTGCTGGAAAACAGGGGGGACGGGGACCTTCACGCAGTAATGGAGCCCGCAGGCCCTGGTATCGCGGTCGTCCCGGCCCGGCTTTCCATAAGGCCCGGCGAGAGGATGGGCGCAACCCTTACCGTCAAAGCCCCTAAGGGCGGCGGGAAGGACGGCGAAGTCAGGCGGTCTGCGGTCCTGATATCAACCAACGAACCGGGGGCCGCCGCCCAGACCCTGAGCTTTTCCTATACGTCGGCGGCCCTGGCCGGTCGCCTGTGCCCCAACCCTTCCTGCCCAAGCAAAAAGTGGAGGGAGGTCATACCCGCAAGCTTTTCCCGCTGCCCCAAGTGTGGCGCGGCGGCCCCGGACGGAAAGCCCGTCCCCCTTTCCGAAACAAGGACCTGTCAGGATCAGGGGGACTGCGAAAACCGGAAATGCGGCGGGATGTATTTCAACTGTGACGACACTTTCAGGTTCTGCCCTTACTACGGCAAGCCCCTTGTGACGCCGCAACTGGACAAATGAGGGCCGTTGTCTCTCAATGGTTAGGAATTCAGCGGGAGTTTTCATGAACTGTCCTTATCTCGATTGCGGCGGGGCGCTTGAAACGGGCGGGCAGTCCTGTCCTGAGTGCCGGCGCATAATAAAGACCTGCCAGAACGCCGGATGCGGGGCGTCCAACCGTTTCTGGGCCAGGTACTGCACCGCCTGCGGCGAGCCTCTGGCCGAGGTCTCCTTCAACTGGCCCTGCGCAAGGGGGGGCTGCCAGAGAACCGGCAGGGCCCCGTGCCTTAAAGAGACCGACATCCACAACTGGAAGCTCTCGCCCCTGTCGGAAATCGCGCCCCCCGCAAAAGGCCAGGCCGGGGTTCAGTGGCCCAGCCTTTTGATATACGGCGATTGTCTCGTTACCGGCTACGCCGCAGGCTGCATAAGAATCTTCGACCTGTCCGCCCGCTCAGGCGCGGCAGCGCCTGAGGTGAACTCCATCGAACTTGGAGAGCATCTCTACTCCTCGCCCGCCATCAGCCGCGAAAGCCTCTACGTGGGGGCCGGGAACAGCATTTTCGCCTATTCCATGTCCATGCTCCTGGAAGGAAAGAGCTCGCAGCCTCGATGGAAAAAGAGCCTGGACCGCGCCGCCGTCCATTCCATAATGCCGGTGGGCGACGTTCTGGCCGTGACCTCGAAGAGCCCCGACGGCTTGTGGGAGGTGGGGGCTCTAAAGGGCGTTTCGGGAAACCGGCCCCCTGACTATCTGCCCATCCACAAGGCGGCCACAGTGAGCTCCCTTGCGGGCAATTCCCTTTACGCGCAAGGCGTTGCCGGAGAGAGCAAGTTTTACTTTTTCTTCTTTTCGTCGAACGGAAGGGATACCCTGGTTCACAAGGTGGACGTGAATCCCGTGGACTGCTCCCTTACCATGGGCTCCCACACCTTCAACATCAACCTGCCCGTGAAGGACCCGTCCCTGATGCCGGTGGCGGCGGTGGGTAACATCGTTTACGTTCTGGCCGGGGACGGCGCGCTTTTCAGGTTCAACGCGGTCCAGCGCACCGGCCAGCGCATGGGGAACTTTGGCGGGCTGAGGGACTTCGCGCTTCTTTCCCCCAACACCCCCATCGTGGCCGCCGACAACGCCGTTTTCAGGCTGGACGGCGCAAACAGGATAAGGCTTGAAGGCCCCTGTGAGAACATCACCGCGCCGCCGGTCCTCATGGGCGACAAGGCGCTGATCCTGGGCCTGGGGCAGGGCGAGATCAGGCTCTATCATCCCGAAAGGCTGTCCCACGAAAAGACCCTTCAGGTGGAGTACGGGCGCTCGGTGGTTTCCGTGGCTGTTTCCCGAAACATTGTTGCAGCCGTAAGCGACTCCGGGCTTGCAAAAGTCTGGCTTGTCCTGTAAACGGTATTGAACCGGTTCTTACATACGCATCAATAATTCATTCACAGGCTCCCATGCAGTCGGCACGCTGCGGGAAGCCTCCATAAAAACCGGCCAGGGCGGAGGGCGGATGCGCATTTCCGGATTTTTAAAAACATGTGTGGCGGTTGCCGCGCTTTTTTTCGCAATGGCCCTTCCCGCAAACGCGAAGCTGGGGCCGATGGCGCTTCCCATGGAAGCGAGGGTGCTTTACGACAACTCCGGCAGCATGTACCCCGGTTACCAGCCGGGAGCCCAAGAAGGCCGGGGCCAGGCCCGCATGTTTCACCAGTACCCGCAGTTTCAGGAATTCCTCAACGGGCTGGTGCGCTCCCAGGCGGACAACGGGGCGTCTTCGGTATCGTTCTGGGCCTTCACCGAACTTATAAGGACCATCGTGGCCGCAGAAGCGCCCATAGGCTCTTTCGACGCTTCAAGCGACCTTTCGGCCATACCCGCAGTTTCGGGGCAGAGAACCTTCCTCACCGAAAACCTGGAAGCATTCACAAGGGACTTCGAGGGGCTTCTGTGGCTCGTGACCGACAATATTGTGGACACCCGGCCCGGCACCGCAGACAACAGGGACGTCCGGGGCTTTTTCCAGTCCCTGAACAACAATCCGGCCTTCAAATCCGTCCACGTGTTCAAGTATCCGTTCATAGCCGACGGGGCCAGCTCGGCGCTTTCCATCTACTGCATCCTGGTCTGCCACAAGGATTTTTCCGAAAAGGAGAGGGAGGAGGACCTTGCTCCCTTTGACGAGCGGATCGGAAAAAGCCTTTCGGTTTTTCCCCGGGGATCGAGCTACTTGAAGCTGAAGGATTTAAGCGTCGGCATGGTTAAGCTCAAAACCGACGCAGTGAAGGTCAACGTGACAAAAATCCCCGACGGGTTTTTCGGCGAGAACAGAAAGGTGAGCGTAGATCTTACGGGAATCATAGAGAGCCGTCTCACCCAGCACCGCATCATCCAGGGTGTCTGCTCGGTGGCGGTGGTGGAGGATTTCGTTCCGGTCAAAACCTCGGCCAGGGTGAAAATAAGGCCCATAGGGAGCGGGAATTTCTCCACACAGCCCTCCGTCATGCCCCTAAGCGAGATGGAGCCGCGCGGAACCCAGCCCATAAAGGTGAACGTAAGCTCGGTCCGGCCCGTGAAAATCGGGACCGTGGGCTTTTTCGGCTGGCTCAAGTCCGCCTTCGGCCTGAGGGCCTGCTACAGCGGCAAGGTCGAGATAAGGCTCGACGACGTGAGGGTGAGGCTTTCCGATGAAAGGCTCTCCGGCATCTGGGGCATAGAGCACGCGGGCGAGGTTTTCGATTTCGACCGGGAACAGGAGATCACCAACATAAACCCCGGTTACACCTACGTGGATTTCTGCCTTGAAACCGGAAGCGGCAAGGGGCTTTTTCTCATCGCCCTTCTCATCCTGTTTCTGATCGTCGGTTTTTTCGCGGCCCGCTCCGTTATGGGCGGCAAAAGGGCCGTGTTCATAATCCGAAAGCCCGACGGAGACCAGATGGTGAGCCTGGGGGCCATAGGTTCCGCGCCGGTGGATTACCGGGGAAGGGCCATCGGAAGGGTGTCGCGGAATCCGAAAAGCGGCGTGGTCTATAAGGCCAACAGCACGGTATCCTCCATCAGGGAAAGCGACGATTCCTGGCTCGTGACGCCCAACGACGCCACCGGGGAGTTTCTCCTTCGCATAGAGCGCGACTGGGGCGAAGGGGAGGGCGGAGACGACGACGCCACCATAATCAGGCCCACGGGCGGGCCTCGGCCCCCCAAAAGAAGGGGCGGCGGACCCGGCCCGGATTCCGGCGGTGGCCCCCCTTCGGTGCCGCTTCCGTTTTGAGGTTTCCCTGTAAGGCCGTTTTTTCGTCCGTGGCGGCGCGGAAAGCGATGCGGACGTATGGTTTTGATGGTTTCGACCAAATATTACGACTGGTTACAAGGAGATCGGTTATGCGGATTTTCACCCTGAGCATGGTTTTTCTGGCCCTTGTTTGCGGGCTATCGGCCGGATTTACGATGATGGCTCCTTTCGGCGAGGGCTCATTATGCGGAATTTCCGCAGCCGTGGCAGATCAGGCCGTCGTGGCCCCCGCAGAGCCCCAGGCAGCCGGGGCAAGCCTTGCGGCCCCCAAAAACTGGGTGTTCAGATGGGGCATTTTCCTGGCGGTCCTGGCGGCCATCTGGTTCCTTTTTTACACGATCGTATATCCCTACATTGTTCAGTATTACGCCTTCGATTACGCGGACAGCCTTTTCTGGACCATGTCCGTGCTCTATTCCCTGGGATGGATTTCCTTCAGCCTTTACGTGGTTTTCGGGGTCTGGGAGGTCTGGCCCTGGGCCCGGTGGGTGTCGCTCTTTCTCTCCGGCCTGTGGCTCATCTGGTTCCTCGCCGTGATTTTCAGATCGGACGTCTACCACAAGTATTAGGGGCTGTTTCCAAAAAAACTTTTGCAAACGGTAGCGCCTTCATCCCCGCCGACTTTATTGCGCTTCTTGCGGAATACGTTAAGTATGCCGCAAGGAGACGCGCCTTGTCGGCGGGGCGAAATCGCAACCTTAAGTGCGACAAATTTTTTTGGAAACAGCCCCTAAAAACCCGGCCAGCTTGCCGACCATTGAACCGGGCAGGCCTTTTGCTTTTTGATGATCGATTTTTTTTGATGATCAATTTTCGATAAAGTTGCGGACATCAAGGAGATCCGTCCATGGCAATGAGACTTTTACGGGGTGATCAGCCGCCGACGCAGCAGGATTACGTACAGCTTGGAAAAACCCTCCTGATCGGCCTGGGGGGCACGGGCAAGGAGGTGCTTTTAAGGTTCCGGCGGCTGGTGGTGGAAAAGTTCGGCAGCCTGGACGCCCTTCCATGCATCCAATATATCTGCATAGATACGGACAACACAGAGGACGCCCGCAAGGAATACGACCGGACCATCCTGGACGATCCCCTTTACAGGAAGATTAAGTTCAACAACGTGGAGAGGGTCGATCTGGCCCTTCCGGGCGGAATCGGCAATTACATCAAAAACATCAACAACTATCCCCATATAAAGACCTGGCTCAACACCCAGGGCAACCTGGCCGACCTGGGCGACCTTGGCAAGGGCGCGGGACAGGTGCGCATGGCCTCCCGCCTCGCCTTCTACCACCATTTCGACACCATCGTGGGGGCGCTCCAGAAGGCCGAGGGCGCGCTGGCCGATCCCAACGTGGGAAAGACCCTGGAAGGCCAGGGCCTTGGGGAGGATTACAACCCGAACCTTAAGGACGCCTACATAATATGCTCCTTAGGCGGCGGCACCGGGGCGGGCGTCTTTCTGGACACGGCCTATCTCGTAGCGCAGATGTATTCCGACTACCACCGGACCGGGATGCTTTTCCTGCCCTCCTTCTTCACCGGCTATTCGGGAAGCAAGAGGATAATGGCCAACGGCTACGCGGCCTTGAAGGAGCTCAACCACTACTCCTTCGCCAACAGGTTCATCCTCCCCACGAGGCAGAACCCCGCCAACATGGGGCCTCCCCCCTTCAACGAAACCTACCTTCTGGAAAGCCAGAACGAGGTGGGCGAAGGGGTGGGAACGGCGGGCAAGGAATACGCCATGTACCAGATGGTGGCGGAAATCCTCGCACAGATTTTCTCCCAGGGGGCTTTTTCCGGCAAGCAGCGGGCCATAAGGGTCAATTTGCAGAATTTCGTCAACGACGTTTTTCTGCACACCGTGGCTGGCTCCGACGGCTCCCAGGTGGCCGTGGGCGAGGAGGAGAGCTACTCCACGCGCTTCTGCTCCTTCGGCATGTCCTCCATCAGCTTTCCCACCGACAGGCTGCACTGGGCCGCGTCCTGCCGCATGGCCCAGGATATCCTGGACATCTGGCAGAAAGAGCAGCACGGCGATATTTTGAAGGTCCTTTTCACCGATTTTTTAAGCGAAGCGCCCGTCGTCTTCGCCCAGGGGACCTACACCAGGCCGGACACAAGGGAGAGGAAGGTCTGGAACCAGCTGAACGACGAGCTTCTGATGTACGAGAGGAGCAACGCCGAGCGCTTCCCCGCCTACGTATGGCGCGAGTGCCTCTCCCTTCGCTCGAAGCTGGACAGCGCCCCCTACGGGCAGAAATCCGGCATCCTTAACGCGGCCCTCAGGGACTGGGACCTGAAGCTGGCGGGGGAGGGCGAGGCTGACCGGAAAAAATGGGGCCAGGACCTAAGGAGGCTTGAGGACAATCTTTCCATTTACGCCGACAAGGTGAAGGAAGGCATAAGGGCCAGGGCCCTTGCGCTTCAGGATGACAACGAAAAGGGCGTGGCCTACGTTCTGGACATCTTAAGGGAGCTTAAAAGCCTTCTCAAAAATCCCAACTACGGCTACCTTCCCTATTACGTCGCAGAGGAGCCCAGGCAGGACGCCAACATACAGCAGGCGAACTCAAGGCTTTCCGCCCTTATCGACGATCTGGGCCGAGTGGAAAAGGACATCTTCCACAAAAAGGAAAAGACCGCAGTTTGCCTTGGTAAGCTGGTGACCCGCGACAGCAGGGACCCCGGGCATCTCTACAACTACGTAATGGCGCGGGTGATGCGGCAGGCGGCCAAGCGCGGCCAGCGCCTGTGCGAGGAGATAGACAGGTTCCTCGGAGTCGACGCCATAGTGGAGAAGGACTCGCCCAATTACGGCCTTATCGCCGAGTACCGCACTGTTTTCGCCGACCTGGACGAACTGAAGGCCAACTTGAAGAAAAGGGAGGATTATTTCATTTCGAGCCGGGAATACGGCAACCACCGCGACCTGTACCGTGAGGGTGACGTGGACGCCTGGTACGACAGGTGGATGGGGGAGGGGGAGGCCAGGAAGGCCAGGCTGGTTTCAACCGGGGCCTCCATGCTGGACGCGGTGTTTCACGCGGAATCCGTGCCCCATGCCTTAAATTACATAAGGCAGACCTCCCTCGAAACCATTGAGGATCAGGTTACTGGCTTCTGCCACGCCATATTCAAAAGCCACCCGGTCCAGCCCTCGGCCTTGGACATGTTTTTCGACGACAAGAGGGTCTCGGACGCCGAGCGCAAGTCCATAATCCAGACCATGTACCGAAGGGCCCGGCCCTGGCTCAGGCAGTCGGACAAGATCGGCCACGCCCTGTTTTCCGTGGGCAACGATCAGAAGCCCTGCCTCATCGGCCTAGATACCGAATCCTCGCCCGTCAGAACCGAGCAGTTCAGGAAACTGCTTTCCGGTGTGGTGCATCCCGGCGACCCGCCCCACGCCTTCATCAACATAGGCACCCCCAAGAAGGGGGCCATAGTCTTTTACAACGAGCTTGCGGGCGTCACCGCCTTTTATCCCACAAGCGTCACCCAGACGCTCGGCATGAAGGAGTGCTACGAGGCCTTCTGGAAAAACCCGGACGAGCCGGGATTCGGCAGAAGCGCTGATCTTCACACGGACAAGAACCGCTTCAAGTTCTCGGACATCATTCCCAAGACCGACGAGGAAGTGCGCAAGAACATCGAGGGCGTGCGCGATTTCATGAGGGCGTGGCTTTTGGGGATACTCTCGGTGACGGACGGGGGAGACGAGAAGAATCACAGCCATTACAACCAGTTCGGCTACATCATCATGAACGGCCCCTGGGAGAAGAAGATTTCCTTAGGCTCCGAAAATCATTCCCTGGACATCATTTACGGAGACAGGCGCCCCGCCCACGAGACCCACAGGCAGGTGCTTCTGGGGCAGGTGGAGGAGGCCCTGGGAATGGTCCAGACAAAGGGATGGCTTCCAGCCTACCTTCTGCTCATCGACTTTTTCAAGACCCATTTTTATCCGCCCAAACAGGTTGACTGCGGGATCGAGGGCCAGCCTCCGCTCACCAGGTATTCCCTGCAATATCTGGTTCTTGAAAACGAGGAAAACCGCGTTTTGGACGAGTTCACCCCGAGCCGGGAGGAAAAGGAGCGCCTGAGCCGGGAATTTCTGGCGCTTAGGGGAAAGCCCACGGCCCAGGCCCTCACCTTCGAGGAGTACGAGGAGGCGCTTCGGCCCTTCACCAGGCCGGCGGGCAAGTTCCTGGCCCACATCAGGACCTCGGCGGGCGTGGGCAAAATGTATCGCTCCATGCCAGCCCTTGACCTTAAGGCGGAAGAGCCCGATGCCGCCTGGCCCTCAGCGCCCAAGGCAGAGCCGGTTCAGGCCGCAACGAGCGCCGTTGCACAAAATCCCGAAATGGCACATGCCCCGGAAAAAGCGGCCTCACCGGCTCCCTCCGCCGACGTGGCGACAAGGCCCTGCCCCTCATGCGGAAAACCGATACCGGCCAGTTCCATCTTTTGCAGGTTCGAGAAGAAGATAGTGGCGGAGCATGTGAAATGCATGGCCTGCGGAGCGGAGACCCCGAACGATGCCCGCGAATGCGCAAAATGCGGTGGAAACGCCTGGGTGGAGGACGTGGAATGCCCCATGTGCAAGAACATGGGCGCGGGCTTTCCATGCCATGTCTGCGGTTACGAGCCTGAAGAAGAAGCAGCAAACGTGGGTAGCGTTGACTCCCGGCCCGCAGACGCCCCCGGCGCGGACGCTTCCGACGCCCCGACCAGCGCGGGGGGGACGGATGCCCTTCAGGAAGACCCGAAGGACAGGTGCCCGGTGTGCCAGAATCCGCTTTCGCCCGGCCAGGCCGTCTGCCCTGCCTGCGGAACCGTGATCTGAAGCCGGTTCGCGGGAAGGCTCGCGGAAGCCTGATTGATCCAATGTTTCTGTAATGTTTTTTGAGGGGCCGCCCGGCCCGTCCAAAAAAGTGGAGACGCCATCATGCAAGCCCAAAGGCCCACCGGAAAGGTGAAACTGTTCCTTTTCCTGCTGTTTTTTATGGGCATCGCCTTAAACCTTTTGGTTCCGGCCCACGAAAAATGGGGAATCCTGGGTTTCCTGCCCTTTTTTTCGGATGAGGCACGGCCGAAAAACCTGGAAAAACATCCCTTTGTGGAATCGGCGAAAAACGGCGTGGTCCTTATCGAAACCTTCTCCACCCAGGCCGGGGTCCAGGGCGGCAGCGGAACCGGCTTCATCGTGCGGCCCGGCTACGTCGCCACCAACGCCCACGTGGCCATGTGCTTAAAGGACGGCAGGGACTTCGTAAACGCCGAAAAAATTTACGTATATTCAAAGGGCGAAAGGCAGGAGGCCGAAATAGAGGGCCTTGGCGCGCCCAACGGGTCCAGCCAGGACATGGCGGTCCTGAAAATTCGGGACACCTCTATGGCCCCGCTCAAACTGGCCGATTCGTCCAAATACCAGGGCGTCAGCGGCGAGCAGGTTCTGACAATCGGCTTTCCCTTTGTGGATGATCTCACGGAAAAGGACAAGCCCATGGTGTCATCCGCAGGAAGCCTCAACTACAACGGCCCTGCGGGCCTTTTCTATCCTTCGGGCACCAATTTCAACCACGGGAACAGCGGCGGGCCGGTCTTTCTGACTTCCACCGGCCTTGTGGTGGGGCTCGTGGTGTCCTACAGGCCGGTATCCAGGGATGGTGTGGAGATACGCTCCGTTGACTGCGTGATCCCCATCAACACCTACAAGGCCTTTTTCAGGGACAAGACCGGTCAGCAGTTGGGCTGAGAGCCAGGGGGTAAAGATGGGTCGCAACAAGGGCGTGTTTTATTTCGTGATGTTTCTTGCGCTTATGGGTGTGGGGTTGAACGCGCTTCCCCTTTTTCTGACGCCGCCGGGAAGCGTGCTTGTTACGCTTAAAGACGCGGCCTTTTCCACCGACCTTGGGGGAAGGGAGATGGCCCTTTTTTCCGCCGACGATAAAATTTCCGCAACGGGCGTCATAAACCTTGAAAACGGAAAATTCAGGTGCCTTCTCGCCAACATCAGAGCGGGCGAGCAGGCCCTGATCGTAAAGGTCGCCGGTTTTGAAAAAAGCGCTCCGCAGAAGATCGAGGTGCCGTCCTTGGGCCTTGCGGAACTTTCCGTTTCGCTAACCCCCGACTTTGGAAGGCTTCTGGTGAAACCCGTGGACGCAAGGGTCCAGGGCCGGGTGGTGGACGGCGCGGCCATAAGGCTGAAGGATAGGGACGTCACGTTCACGGCCCTGGAAAACGGTTTCAGGCAGGTTGATATCGGAGCCGGAAATTACCTCGTGAACGTCACGGCCCAGGGTTACTGCGACCAGGAAAGGCAGGCCGTGGTGAAAAAGGGCAGGGTGACCGAGCTTGTCGCGCCGCTTTCCCCGGAACTCGACCCAAGCCGGGAAAGAATGAGGATCATGCTGGACTGGGGGCCCGATCCCAGGGACCTGGACTCCCATCTTCTCATGCAGCGGCATTCCGAGATACAGGGAAAGGGCTGGGTTTACTTCGCCAACAAGAAGGTGAGCTTAAAGAACGGAAAACTCCTGGCCATGCTGGACGTTGACAACACCAACTCCGAAGGGGTCGAAACCATAACGGTTTTCACGCCTCTGGCCTATACCACCCATTACGCCGTGCATCTTTTCGCGGGCCAGGGAAGCATTGCCGCTTCGGACGCCACCGTGGAGGTGGTCTCGGCAGGTTGCAGAAAGGAGACCTTCCGGCCTCCCGCAGGCTGCTCAGGCAGGGTGTGGCACGTTTTCGACCTCACCCCGGACATGAGGATAATTCCCAAGAATGTCTGCATGGAGTCCTTTCCCAAGGACTGGCAGATAAGGGCCACCAAAAAGGACGAGGATGACGCCGGGAGCGCCTCCCCGGCACCTGCAGCCGCCGCGCCCGCCACCGAAGGCCGCAGGCCGTAAGGTATAATTGCAGCCGCTCAAAGCACCGGGGCGGGGAAGTCGCCCCGGCCCCTCTGACGGCCACTTGAAGTTTTTTTCAGGAAGGGCTAATTAGAACCCGGCTTTCATGAAATCGAAGATTCCATAAAACAGTCAACGCCGAGATTTTGCCGGGCGCTCCATACAGGTAAACGCCATGCCCAACGTCAACATGTGCTGCCGGAATGCTTCGTGCAGCCAGTATAAGGAAGTCCATTCGCTTCCATCGGAAGACCCCTTTTTCTGCACCTCCTGCGGAAGCCGCCTCCTGCCCGCTTCCGAGCCGGAACCAGCGCCCGTTTTCCTGCCCCTGGTATGCAACAACCCTTACTGCTCCGATTACGAGTTGGTGCGCCCACGGTCATCGAGTTCCGCAGCCTTTTGCAGCAAATGCGGAGGTCGGCTTGGGACCCCCGCGCCCAAGGAGTCCGGTTCCGAAAGCGCCGATGGCTGGTCGCCCGAAGAGCCCGGCAAAGGGTATGTTTACGATGGGGACGAATCCGCCCCAAAGGGGAAAAGTTACCGATTCGCCGTTCTCACCGCCTTTTTCCTTTTCGCCTGCATATTGTTGGCGGGCGTGGTGGCCTATCTTGCCGGGGTGGGGAAAAGGGACGGGCGAAATGAGCCCATGATTCCGTATTCCGCAGGGGAAAATTCTGTGGATGCCAGGGCGGGGGGGTTGGAACAGGCCCCCACGCCCTCTTCCGAAACCGTGAACGACGAGGCGGCGATACGTGAAATCGTCATGCGATACCCGGAAATAAAGCGCATGGGGACGAGCGATCTGAACGACAGCGTGTGGGACGGGATACTGGTGTATCCCATTCTGGAAAAGCAGAAACGCTCCACATGCTGGCTCAGAAAGCACGATCAGAGGTACGTGTTCGGCAGGCAGGACGTTAGCATAGGAAGCGTGGTGCAGTACGGCGACACGGCCACCGTGACAGCGGTTATAACCGAATCCCTTGGCCGGTACCGCATGAACGGGTCCACCATAAGGCCCATGAAGGAATCCACCTATCAGGCCGCCTACAGGCTTAAAAAGGTCAACGGCTCGTGGTACATTTCCTGCCTGGAGGCCCTCAAGCCAGGGGACCCTCTTGATTGCGACGAAAACAGCATAATAGGGGAGATGGAAAAGCAGGACATGGCCGGTGAAAACGCATGTCTGTCTCCCTGAATCGGGCCGCCTGCCCTAAAAAGCCGACTGACTATCATATACCGGATATCCGGTTTTTAAGCGGGTGATTTCCGTTCTTCCGCACAGGTCCCCAACAGCCCGTTGAAAAGGCTTCAGGAGACTACCCACACGGCCTGTGGCCCGGATTCCCTCATCACCCGCGCGGACACGCTTCCGAACATGAATTCCTCCTTTCTGCTCACTCCCCTTCTGCCCACCACCACAGTAAGGTAGCCGCCCTCGTGCTTTTCCTTCAAAATGACGTCCGCCGCCGTCTGGGGCGCTGTGAAAACGGCAACCTTAGTCCTGATTCTTTCCTTGGGAAGCCCGGCGTCGGCCAAAAGGCCGGCCAGCCCCGAAACCAGGGCCTGTCCCTTTTGCCGCCTTTCTTCAAGGATCAGGGAGCGGGCCTTGGGGTCCCGCTCAGCGTCCTCTTCCGGGCTTCTTATGGCGTTTAGGATGGTGACTGCGATTTCGGGATGGTTTCCCACCATGCGGGCCGCATACATGACCGCCCTTTCGGCGTTTTCGGAATGATCCACTGCTATCAGCATGATGTTTTCCTTTCGCTGAATTTGATGGGCAGTCCCTGCCTGGATTTATTCACGGCCCTTTATGGGTGATCGAACGCGCAATTGATAAATCGATGCTCTGTCATGAAACAGAAACCGATTTCAGGGCTTTTTCGGCCAGGGCGGATATCTTTTTCAACCTGCCCGGAAGGCGTTTCAAAAGCCCTGTGCGGGAAAAATCCCTTCCGGGTTCCAGGGCGTCCCGAAAAGGCAGGCCGAAAAAAAGGTTGGCGGAATAATTGGCCAGGCGCATCATCCGCAGAATTTTTTTTATGTCGGCCCGCTCCTTTTTGGAATAGGCCGTCTCGTATGCGAAAATCTGGGGGCCCTTGGGTTCGCGTCCCCTAAGGGCTGCGAATTTCCGGGCATAGTTCAAGGCCAGCCACTCCTTTTCGGAAAAATCTTGTTTGTCAAGGCTCACCAGCCTTGGGATCTCGTCTTTTTGAAGACCCTGGGACACGCCCAGGGCTGAGTGGAAATTCACTCAGAGGGCGCAATTGTTGGTGGAGGAAAAGGCCAGGATCAGTTTTTCCCGGAAAATCGGGTCCATGCGGCGAAATGTCATCAAAAAGGTGGGGCCGCGAAAAAAATCGAACAGGATTTTTGCGAATTCGGCTGGAGATCTGTAGGTGCGCATCGCTATATCGGACATGGGTGATCCTCTTGGGGTTGTTGAACGTAAATGAACGCTTGTTGCCAGTCTTGAAAGAATAGCCCAAGTCGGCCCTGCCGAAAAGGAAAAATTTTTTGCAAACAGGTCTTAAGACCTTCATACTTTTGACTTGACACAAAGAGGAGCCATAGTGCATTGTGAATCACAATTCGCTATTCCGCCGGAGGCGGAGCGGAAACCGGTTTGACAATATGCGTCAAAAGAGCGTCTTTACAGGTTTCAAGGGCTGTGGTAAAGGTGGTTTCGGGAAAACTTGGCGAACGATCGCTTTTTGAAAGGGATGCCGTGAACACCGAAACTGCCACATTTGCGCAGCGTCTGCGGAAAAAGATGAGGATGGACCGCCTGGCCCGGCAGGTTTACGCGCTGCCAGCCGAGGCGGACGGACCAAGGAAGATCGACAAGGAAGCCATGAGGCTCCTTCTGGCCGAGACTGACCGGAAAATGGAGCGGGCAAGGGACCTTGAGCTTTACACCTCGCTCCTTCCCACGGGCCGCAAGGATATAATGGTCATGGACGGTGATCTTCCGGTTTACAGGAACACCACCGTTGACGAGGTTTTGGTGCACAAAAGCCCTACCGTAAAAGAAATGGTTCACAATTTTGTAAAAATTCTCTACAACGACAAGGCCCTTGTGTCCACCAAGCGCCAGGATACTGTAAACGCGGTTCACAGGGAAATCCTGGATCAGCTCGACCTTTCGTTCACCCAAAAAGACATCGAGGAAATGGGGGCGGAAACCAGGGCCTGCCTTGAAACCGCCGACGCCCCGGCCCTGGTGAAAAATCTGGCGCTCTTCGGGGCTCTTTTGGGCTACAACAAGACCCCCTCCGACGTTTTCGATTCGCCGGGCGTGGAGTCCATGGGCAGGTTCACCCAGAGCCGCGCCAAAACAGCCATTATCGGCCCCTGCGTTTTCTACGTTACGGACAAAAACCGCCTGGGCTTCATCGAAAAGCAGGTGGACCTTGGGGACAAGGACAAGAGGGCGGCCCTTCTTACCGTTGTAGCCGGGTCGGGCAAGGCTGACGCCGAGGGAGCCCACGCCGTGGACGCCCTTGTAAGGGAGGTGGTGAGGGCCTTTGGCCTTGCTCCCGGAAAGAGGGCGGACCTGAAAGACGGAAAAACCATGCTGATCCAGTAAGGGCTTTCCCCGAATCCTGAACCACTTTTTCGGAATTCGTCTATGTACTCTCAAACGTTCGCGGCGAAAGGCCCCGGACGTTTTTAATATCATCCGAAAGGCGAAAAAACCCATGAAGTCGCGTTGCGCGTTGGGGGCCGCCATGCTGGCCCTCGCCCTGGCCCTTGTCGGTTGCGGAAAGTCCGGCGGGGAAAAACCGGAAGATCAGATTGCGGCCCGCCCGCCCGTGGCGGTGGAGGCGGTGGCGGTGAAAGCCTCCGATACCCTGGAAGGCATCGACATCGTAGGCTCGCTTGCGCCGAAGTACGACACCATCGTGAAAAGCGAGTACCAGGGCGTTGTGACGAAGGTGTTCGTGACCGAGTGGGTGAGGGTGAGAAAGGGCGATCTCCTTGCCGAGCTGGACACCAGGGAGGGGCGCGACCAGGTCGAGGCCGTCCGCGCCCAGGTGGGCAGCGCAAGCGCCCAGGAGGCCACCGCCCGCGCCCAGGTTTCGGCTGCAAAAGCCTCTCTGGTCCAGGCGGAAGCCGGGCTTTCCAGGGCCAGGCGTGAGCACGCGAGGCTTACGAATCTCAAGGACGCGGGGCTTGTGACCCAGCAGTCCCTTGACGACGCCAAAACGGCCCTGGAAGTGGCCGAAAGCCAGGTTGAGGCCGCCAGGGCCGGTGTCGAGTCCGCCCAGGCCCAGGTTTCTTCGGCGAAAAGCGGCGTGGTGGCGAACGAGAAATCCCTTGCCCACGCAGAAACCCGGCTTTCCAAGTTTCTCATAAAAAGCCCCATGGACGGGGTGGTGGCCTATCGCGGCGTGAGCCCCGGAGACCTTGTGGGTGACCCGGCCTCCCCCAAGGTGATGTTCCGGATAGTGGACGACTCCTTCCTGGAACTCACCGTGGCTGTTCCGTCAAGACACCTTGCTGAGCTTTCCAGGGGCCAGACCATAATGTTCACCGCAGACGCCTATCCCGGAAGGGAATTCACCGCCACGGTGCGCTTTGTGAACCCCACCGTCAGCGAGACCGACCGGGCGATAAAGGTGCAGGCCGACGTGGACAACAGGCAGGGCGTCCTGAAAGGCGGGCTCTTCGTGAAGGGCAGGATAGTCACCAGCCGGAAGACCGGGGTGCTCCTGGCTCCCAGAATCGCTTTTTCCTCTCTGGACCTCATCACGAAAAAGGGCGAGCTCCTTGTGGCTGAAAACGGAATCGCTAGGAAAAAGGAAGTTCTCGTGGGATCGGTTTACGGCGAAAACATGGAAATAGCCCAGGGGCTTTCTTCCGGCGTTCTGGTCATCACCCGTGGAGGCTACCGCGTGAAGGACGGCGACAAAGTGGCAGTTACGACCCAGCCGGGAGACAAATAAACCGTGCTTATTTCAGATGTCTCATTAAAAAGGCCGATTTTCGCCACAGTCATCATGCTGGCCCTGATGGTGCTGGGCATGTTTTCCTATCGCCGCCTTGCGGTGGACCAGTTTCCCAACGTGGAAATCCCGGTGGTTTCCATCATCACCAAGTATCCGGGGGCGTCTCCCGAAACGGTGGAAAGGGAGGTCACCAAGCGCATCGAGGAGGCGGTCAACCCCATAGCCGGGGTGAAGCACGTATCCTCCTCATCCCTGGAAAACGTTTCCATCATCTACGTGGAATTCAACCTGGAAACCAAGGTCAACGAGGTCATCCAGGACGCCCGCGCCAAGGTTTCCGCCATACGGGGCGAGCTTCCCGGCGACATCGAGGAGCCCATACTGGACAAGCTGGACTTCCAGGCCCTGCCCGTGGCCTCGCTTTCCGTCCAGTCCAAATCCATGAGCCCGGTGGCCCTTTCCACCTTCGTGGAAAAAAAGATAAAGCCGCGCCTGGAAACCATATCAGGCGTGGGCAAGGTGAACCTCGTTGGACTTTCCAAGCGCGAGGTCAACGTAGTCATTGACCGCACCCGGTTGGAATCCCTGGGAATGGGCCTTGACGAGGTCATCAGCGGCCTTCAGAGCGAAAACGTGAACGCGCCCCTAGGCTCACTCAAACGCGGAAACGCCGAGTTTCCCCTTCGCATATCCGGCAAGCCCGAAGACGTTGCCGGTTTCGAGAACATGGTGATCGCCTCCCGTTCGGGCCGGCCCGTCACCCTTGGGGAAATCGCCCGGATCGTCGACGGGATGGAGGAGCCCGACAGCCTTGCAATGGTGAACGGGGTTCCGGCCATCGGCATAGATATATTGAAGCAATCGGGCTCCAACACCGTCGCTTTGGTGGACACCATAAAGAAGATCACCGAAAAGCTGGGCAAGGACCTTCCTGAGGGCGTGGAAGTGAAGCTCGTGCGGGACGGCAGCCAGTTCATCCGGGACTCTGTTTCCGAAGTCGAGCACACAATGGTCCTGGGCGGCATTCTCACCGTCTTCATCGTGTTCTGCTTCCTGAGTTCATGGCGCTCCACCATCATCACCGGCATCACCCTGCCCATTTCGGTCATAAGCTCGTTTTCCGTCATGTATTTCATGGGCATGACCTTAAACATCATGACGCTTATGGCATTATCGCTGGCAATAGGGCTTCTGATAGACGATGCCATTGTCGTGCGGGAAAACATCGTGCGGCATCTTGAACGCGGCAAGGACCACTTCACGGCCAGCCGGGACGGCACGAACGAGATCGGCCTTGCCGTCATGGCCACCACCTTGAGCGTGGTGGCGGTTTTCGTGCCCGTGGCCTTCATGAAGGGCATAATCGGCAAGTTTTTCTTCTCCTTCGGTATTACGGTGGCCTTCGCGGTGCTGGTGTCGCTTCTGGTCTCCTTCACCATGGACCCCATGCTTTCGTCCCGCTGGTTCGACCCGGACATCCACAGGAAGCCGGGAACCGGAAACCTCCTTTACCGGCTCCTGGATTACTTCAACGGGGCCTTTTTCAAGCTGGGCGAGTTCTACAAGAAGGCCATCGGATGGGCCCTGTCCCACCGTGTGTTCATCATGTCGGCGGCCCTTGCCGCCTTTGTGGGGGGCATGTACCTTTTCGGGAATCTGCCCACCTCTTTCAGGCCGGAACAGGACCAGGCCGAGTTTCAGCTTATTTTCACCACCGCGCCCTACGCGTCCCTGGCCGAGACCGAAAACCGGCTGGAGGCCGTGTTAAAGGGCCTGAAGGAATTCCCCGAAGTCACGGAAACCTTCGCCACCATAGGAGCAGGCGACCAGAGCACCGTGCGGGACGCCTCGGTTTACGTGAAACTTACGCCCAAGAATGAACGCAAGCGCAGCCAGCTCGAACTCCAGGACGCAGTGCGCAGGAAAATGGCCACCATCGCGGGCATTGAAATCGATATCAAGGAAGTGGGGGACACAGACAGCAGAAAGCCCGTCATGGTGGGCATAAGGGGCGACAACCTGGAGCAGTTGAAGCTCCTGGCGGCCCAGCTTAAAAAGGAAATGCTCACCATAAACGGCCTTGAGGACGTTTCCGCAACCCTTGAGCAGGAAACCCAGGAAGTGCGTTTCATCGTGGACCGCGAGCGGGCCAGGGCCACGGGCCTTTCCACCGCAGCCATCCTCCGCACGGTTTCGGCCCTGGTGGGCGGTTACGCGGTCACCACTTACGAGGACGAGGACGGCGACGCCGTTGACGTTCGCATACGGCTTCCCGAAAACCAGAGGGAGGACCCCGCCCAGGTTGGCAGCCTCCTCATCACCGTGCCTCAGCAAAAGGGGGAGGTGGCACTTCTGCCCCTTTCCGAGTTCGTGAAGATCGAGCAGAAGCCCACTCCCTCCGAAATCACCCGCTGGGACCTTTCCCGACAGGTCTTTGTTTCCGCCGGGCTCGGCAAGGACATTGCCCTTGGCACCGCAATGGAAAAAGTGAAGGAAAAGGTCAAGCTGCTCGATCTCCCGCCCGGTTACGGCATCATTTACACCGGCGAGGCCGAGGACATGGCGGAATCCTTCGGTTACATGTTCGAGTCCCTGCTTCTGGCCATCGTCTTCGTGTACCTGATTCTTGCGGCCCAGTTCGAGAGCTTCATCGATCCCTTCTCCATCATGTTCTCGCTTCCCCTTTCCATCGTTGGCATGGCGGGAATACTCACTCTCACCGGCGACACCCTTTCCATCATGAGCATGATCGGACTAATCATGCTCATGGGGCTCGTGACCAAAAACGCCATCCTTCTCATCGACTTCGCCAAGCAGATACGAAGGCTGGAAGACCCGTGCAACCCGGCTGAGGGCGAGTGCGTGCGCGACGAAATAAGGCGCGTGCGCAAAAAGGCCCTTGTCATGGCGGGCGGAATAAGGCTTCGGCCCATTCTCATGACCACGCTGGCCATGATCTTCGGAATGCTGCCCCTGGCGCTCGGAATCGGGCCGGGAGCTGAAATGCGCGCCCCCATGGCCAGGGCCGTCATAGGCGGCCTCATAACATCCACCCTGCTTACGCTTATTGTCGTGCCGGTGGTCTATACCCTTTTGGACGATCTGGTCATATTCTACCGCCGCCTGCGCCCGAAAATGAGCGTTGAGGAACAGGCGGAACAACTGCACAAAAAAAGAGGGGAAAAGGTCGGGGCTCACGATTATCCAGAGGCCGGGGCCTGATGAAACAAGCGAAACATGATCCGTTAACCCACGAAAAGCGTGCGAAAATGATATCGATAAAATTGATTCGCGCCCATGGGCTGCGCATGGCCTTGCCGCTGGCCCTGGTTTTTTGTCTTGCAGCACAGGCTTTGGCCGCAGACGCGGCGGACGGCCTTACCCTGGACGCGGCCTGGGAACTCGCTCTTTCCCATAACAAGGACGTTGCGGCGGCCAGGGAATACGCCAAAAAAGTTCGCGGCATCTACGTGGAGGCCCGCGCCACGGCTCTTCCCAAATTCACCTTGCAGGTCGGACACTACCGGGACAGGGACGAGAGCCAGAAGGCGGTGGGCGGCCCGTACATGCCCACCACCCACGCCACTTCAAGCGCCATTCTCTCTGTGGATCAGGTTCTCTTCACATGGGGCCAGGTTGGGGCGGCCATTCGCGGGGCCAAGGTGGGGCTCGCCACCGCAGATGACGAGCTTCGGCTCTATAGGCAGGCGGCTTTGCGGGACGTGGCCGAAGGCTTCTACGACGTGCTCCTGGTCCAGGAGCTTTTTTCCATTGCGAAGGAAAACCTCGCCCAGAAGGAACGCCACAAAGACGCCGCCGAAAAGAGGCTCCGGGCCGGGCTCGCCACGGACTACGACGTACTGGCCGCCAGGGTCGCAGTGGACAATGCCCGCCCGGATGTGATCCGCACCGAAAACGGAGCCGTCACCGCCCGCCAGCGCCTGGCCTTTCTACTTGGAGTTGACGATATCCCGTCAAGGATAGCTGGTTCCCTGGCAGGCTCCCTTGCGGGCCCGGTAACGGAATGCTCCATGACCTGCGACGACGCCTACAAAAAGGCCCTTTCCAACAGGCCGGAACTGGTCGGGCTTTCGCATCAGGCGGAAATGGCCAAGGAATACGTGACGGTGATATCTTCCGCAGACAAGCCAAGGGCGGCCTTGCCCAGGCCCGGCGGGACTACCTCGGTTAGGGAGGCGGCCCAGATAGTGGCCTCCCTGGAAGGCACCGTGTCCCAGGCCGAGCGGCTTTTTTCCATGGCCGAAAAGGGCTTCGACTACGGCGTGAAAACCAGGCTGGACGTCGAGGACGCGCTTCTGGGCCTCATGCAGGCCAAGGGCGGCCTTGCCCAGGCCCGGCGGGACTACCTCGTTGCAAGGGTCAAATTCCTCTGGTCAATGGGCGTGTTGGGAGAGGAATCGAAATAGCGGAGTGAAATTTAAAGCGGTTCGGCGGGCGAAGGGGCGAAAAGGCCTTTTCGCCCGCTTCTTTTAGGGGGCTTGAAAAAAGGCCTTGGGCTGATTATCTTGGTTGGGTCGCTTTTTCAAATTTCTCAGAACGGGGAAAAACATGCATTACGAGGGCAACATCATAAGGCCGCCCAGCGAGGCCGACAGCATCCTTCTTCAGGTCACCGTGGGATGCTCCCACAACAAGTGCACTTTCTGCGGGGCGTACAAGGGCGAACGCTTCAAGATCAAGGACGACTCCATAATAATGGAGGACATCGCCTTTGCGGAGCGCTACTGCAAGCGCCAGGACCGGCTTTTCCTGTGCGACGGCGACGCCCTCATCCTGCCCCAGAAAAGGCTTCTTACCATCCTTTCCGAGATAAAAAGGAAACTCCCCTGGGTGAAACGGGTGGGAACCTACGCCAACGCCAAGGCCCTCAAGATGAAGACTCTGGATGAACTGAAAGAGTTGAAAGCCCACGGCCTTGCGATAGCCTACATGGGCCTTGAAAGCGGGGACGACGAAACCCTCAAAAAAGTCCGCAAGCACGGCGACGCGGCCTTGATGATCGAGCAGGGCCGCAGATGCCGGGAGGCGGGCATAAAGCTTTCCGTCACCGTGCTTCTGGGTCTTGCGGGCAAAGACCGCTCAATGGAGCACGCGAAAGCCACGGGCGAGGTCTTGTCCGCCATAAACCCGGAATACGTGGGCGCGCTCATGCTGATGCTGATACCCGGAACCGAAATGTACACGGATTTTGAAAGGGGGGATTTCGTTCTTCCAGACCAGATGGGTCTCTTGTCGGAACTGGGGGCCATGATCGCAGCCACCAACCTTACCGGCGGCCTTTTCCATGCCAACCACGCCTCCAACTATCTTCCCATAAGGGCCGAGCTTCCAAGGGACAAGGAAAAGACCTTAAAGCTCATCGGCGACGCCTTGGCGGGCAAGGTGGCGCTAAAGCCCGAATGGATGCGGGCCTTGTGATTCGGGCGTCCACAAGCGCGAACTGCGGTGTCAGACATCGCGGCGCGGTCCGCCACGTACGAACATCCTGATTTAGCCCAAGAACTCTGCGATTTCTTGGGCGGGTACGCTTGCTCCCGCGCTGCTCGTGCTCCGTGTTCATCGCTTGTGATCGCCCTGGATGCGGGGAAGCTAAAGGATTTTTGCTTATCTGGGCATTATGCGGCCTTTTTTGCGGCAGAGTTCCTCCTGAAGCTGGTGGAAGCGGATTCGTATCAGTTCCGCGAGATTGGACATCACCGTAAATCCGAGCTTCGGGTCTTCCTCGAAAAGCGCCAGCAGGCATTCGCGGGAGATCGCCACCAGCCTGCACTTTTCCGTGGCGCAGTAGGCGGACAGGCTGTAGATGGGCGAGTGCATCAGGGCCGACCAGCCGAAGGCCTGGCTTTGGCGAACCGTGCTTATGGTGTCCTCCGGGGACGTGGGCCTGTCCGGTACCTCGCTCCGCAGATCAACCCTGCCTTCTTCCACGATGAACATGGTTTCTGCCTTTTCGCCGTCCCGGAAGATTCTGTCACCAGCCTTGCAGAGAATTTCCGAACAGCAAGCCACGATTTTTTCCAGGCTCCCGTCATCCAGGCCATCGAAAATGAGCGTCCGCTGCAGAAAATCCGGGTTGGTCATGGGTTTAATCCTCGTGAATGCTTGTAAAAGCGCCCGGCAGGCAAAATTCCACACTGCCGGGCGCTGTCGCTATTTTTGTGTCATCCCAGAAGGCACGTGCAAAGCCTGATCAAAAACGATGAAATGCAAGGAAGGTGAGCGGCGCGGGAAGGAATAGTACTTTTCGTACATGACGACCCGCGCCGCGAAACCTGACACAGTAGTTCGCGTTTTTGGACAGGCGATTATACTTCCACAGGCTCCTCCGGTGAAAACGCCACGGGATGCTGTTTCAGGTACACCAGCCGGTTAAGGCCGTTGATGAAGGCCTTGGCGCAGGCGGTGACGATGTCCGGGTCCGTGCCCTTGCCAAGGGCGGTTAACCCGTTTTCCGACAGCCTCACCGTAACCTCGCCCTGGGAGTCGGTTCCGGGGTCGATGGCGGCGATGAGGAACTGGGTCAGTTCCGGCTTCATGTTGGTGAGCTTCGAGATCACGTTGAAGGTGGCGTCGATGGGGCCGTTGCCCAAATCAGCCGCCTTCACCTCCAGGCCGTGAACCATCATGGTCATGCTTGCCGCAGGCACCACCTGATGTCCGCACACCACGTAGAGGTTCTTCATCTCGAAGGCTTCCGAGGTCTTTACTATCACTTCCGCCACCAGGTTTTCAAGGTCCGCGTCTGTGACGTACTTTTTCCTGTCCGATAAGTCCTTGAACCGGGTGAAGAGCGTGGCCAGTTCGTCGTTACTGAGCTGGTAGCCCAGATCCTCCAGGTGGCTTCTGAGCGCGTGGCGGCCCGAATGCTTCCCGAGGACCATGCGGTTGCGGTCCAGGCCCACCAGTTCCGGTTTCATTATCTCGTAGGTCATGGGGTTTTTCAAGACCCCGTCCTGGTGTATGCCCGCCTCGTGGGCGAAGGCGTTGGCGCCCACGATGGCCTTGTTGGGCTGTACCAGCATTCCGGTGATGGAGGAAACCCGGCGGGAGGTGGGCACTATCTCGCGGGTTACAATGCTTGTCTCCACCGGAAAACAGCCCTTGCGGGTGAGGATGGACATGACCACTTCTTCAAGGGAGGCGTTTCCGGCCCGCTCGCCTATGCCGTTGATGGTGACCTCCGCCTGGCGCGCGCCCGCCTGGATGGCCGCTAAGGTGTTCGCCGTGGCAAGGCCTAAGTCATTGTGGCAGTGGACCGAGACAACGGCCTTTTCGATCCCCTCGGTGTGGGCGATTATGTAGCTTATGAGCTCGGAAAACTCGTTGGGAACCGCGTAACCCACGGTGTCCGGCACGTTGATGGTGGTGGCTCCGGCGGCGATGACGGCCCCGAAGACCTTGCACAGAAAGTCGCGGTCCGAGCGGGAGGCGTCCTCCGCAGAAAACTCGACGTTGTCGGTGAAACTTTTGGCCAGCTTCACGGCGTCCACGGCCTGGGCTATCACCTGCTCAGGGCTCATCCTGAGCTTGTGAACCATGTGAATGTCGCTGGTGGCGATAAAGGTGTGGATGCGGGGGAACTTGGCGTCCTTAACTGCGGCCCATGCTTTTTCGATGTCGCTTTTTCCGGTGCGGGCGAGAGCCGCCACCTGCGAGCGCTCGCAGCGGGCCGCCACGGCCTTCACCGCCTCGAAATCGCCCTCGGACGCAGCGGGAAAACCGGCCTCTATGACGTCAACCCCAAGGCGCTCCAGGCGAACCGCCACCCGTTCCTTCTCGTTGGTGTTCATGCTCGCGCCGGGTGACTGCTCTCCGTCGCGCAGGGTTGTATCGAACAAAATCAGACGATCCGCCATGACTCAAGTCTCCTTGAAATGAATGTGTTTACGCCTTGATCAAAAAAAGTTGCAAGCACGGGGACTTCAAGTCATTCAAGCACCCTCCGCCGGATGGTTGTAACGAACCTGCCGGCGGCAATTACTCCATTAATGTCCATGACCATATTCCGTGTTAGATGTTACAATCCTCTTGCTGCTGTTCCTGGGGGGATTTCATCAACAGATAATGGAAGCTGTCCGCCAGGGCCTGCCAGCTTGCTTCAATTATATCCTCCGACACCCCTATGGTTTTCCAGGTCTGTTCATGGCTGCCGGATTCGATGAACACCTTGACCTTGGCCGCAGTGCCGTCCCGCCCGTCAATGACTCGCACCTTGAAGTCCTTCAACCTCATGGTATCCAGCGCCTTCGGGTAGAACTTCCACAGGGCCCTTCTTATGGCGTTATCAAGCGCGCCAACGGGGCCGCGTCCTTCGGCTGCGGTGAAGCGCTCCTGGCCGTCCACCGAAAGTTTCACCGTGGCCTCGGCAAAGCAGGGCCGGTCCTTTTCCTTTCTTATGGTGACAAGAAAGGACAGAAGCTCGAAGCGCGGCACGAACTGGCCCACCTTGCGCTTCAGAAAAAGCTCGAAGCTGCCTTCAGCCGCGTCGAACTGGTAGCCCTGGTTTTCCATGCGCTTTATGTCGGTTACGATCTTTTTGACGTCGCTCCCGTTCGCGCCTTCATTAAGATCAATGCCAAGCTCCCAGGCTTTGTACTCCACGTTGCTCTTGCCCGCGAGGTCGGAAACCAGCACCCGCCGCTTGTTTCCAACCAACTCCGGGTTGATGTGTTCATAAGCCTTGGGAGCTTTCATGACGGCGGAGACGTGGACCCCGCCCTTGTGGGCGAAGGCGCTTTCACCCACAAAGGGGCGGTTCTTGCGGGGTATTGTATTGGCCGCTTCGCTCACGAACCTGGAAAGCCTTCGCAGTCCCGCGAGGTTTTCATCCGGTACACAGCGGTAGCCCATTTTTATCTGCAAAATGGGCATGATGCTGGTGAGATCTGCGTTTCCGCAGCGCTCTCCGTAGCCGTTTATGGTGCCCTGCACCATTTTTGCCCCGGCCCGGACACCGGCAATGGTGTTGGCCACGGCAAGGCCGCAGTCGTTGTGTGTGTGGATGCCGATGTCCGTCTTCACGGTGGCCTTAACCACTTTGACGATCAGTTCGATCTCGTGGGGCAGGGTGCCGCCGTTGGTGTCGCAGAGTGTGATGCACCGCGCCCCGCCCTCGGCGGCCTCGATGATTGTTGCAAGGGCGTAGTCGGCGTCGGACTTATAGCCGTCGAAAAAGTGCTCTGCGTCGTAATAGACGGCCATGCCCCGCCTTGCCAGATGGGATACCGAGTCCCGGATCATGGCGAGGTTTTCCTCGCGGGTGTTTTCCATCACGGTTTCAACGTGCAGGTCCCAGCTTTTGCCGAAGATGCAGGCGGCTTTTACCCCGCATTCGGAGATGGCCTTCAAGGTGGCGTCCTTGGACGCCGCTATGCCGGGTTTCCTTGTGCAGCCGAAGGCCACCAGGGTGGAGTTCTGAAAAACGACGCTCCGGGCAAGCTCGAAAAAGCGGTCATCGCGGGGGTTCGCGCCGGGCCAGCCGCCTTCGATGAAATGGATGCCCATTTCATCAAGGCGCTTGGCAACGCGCAGCTTTTCCTCCGCAGAAAAATTGACATCCTCGCCCTGGGTACCGTCCCTTAGCGTTGTGT